>DATMVL010000192.1:0-3793 GCA_035563175.1 Rhodoglobus sp.
CGGCGCTGGTGCCGGTGTCGCGGCGGTAGTCGCCGGAGCCGAACGCGAGCCGGTACGCGCCGCGTGCCCGGGCGATGGAAGCCGCCTCCTCGATGCCGAGCGCGGACTCGATGAGCGCGATCACCGGGGTGGACCCGCCGAGCCGGTCGAAGGTCTCCGTGACGTGGGCCGGCTCCTCCGCCTTGGCGAGCATGACCCCGCGCAGGCCCGGGAGTCCGCTGAGCGAGTCCACGTCGTCGGACCAGAAGTCGCTGGTGCGGTCGTTGATGCGCACCCAGCCTGAGCCGCCCCCGTTCAGCCAGCTCACGACGTCGTCGCGCGCGGCGTCCTTCAGCCGCGGGTCGACCGCATCCTCGACGTCGAGGATGATCTGATCGGCGCGGGAGGCCTCGGCGCGGTCGAAGCCCTCGGGTCGCGTGGCCGCCACCAGGAGCCAGGAACGGGAGATCTCCGGTGAGACGGCGTCGCGGGCGTGCACGCAACCACGCTACACGCCGTCCAGCACCCTCCCGATGCGCTGCGGGCTGACCGGCTCGGCGGTGGGCAGGTGCTGGGCGAACAGCGAGAGGCGCAGCTCCTCGAGCATCCATCGCGCGCGCACCAGCCGCGGGTCGGCGCCCGGCTTCAGCGGCAGGGTGCCGCCCACCTTCTCGTACGCCTCGGTGGCCTGCTGCACCTGCGTCATCCACTGCCGGTCGCGGCCGGGGTTGTCGGTCAGCTTGCCGACCCGGTGCACGATGCCCTGCAGGTAGATCGGCAGCCGGTTCAGCCGCTGCACGCCGTCGATGCCGACGAAGCCGGGATGCACGAGCGCGTCGAGCTGCGCGCGCGCATCGCCCAGCGGGCTCATCAGCGAGAGCGAGGTGGCGTCGCGGATGGCGCGGTCGGCCTCGCGCGCGCCGGACAGGATGCGCGACACCAGGCCGACGACCGCGAACAGGTCGTCCATGATGCGGGCCGACACGGCATCCCGCACCGCATCGAACTGCGCGCGGGTTCGCACCTCGCGGTCGCCGAGCACCTGGTCGATGCAGGCGAGCATGCAGTCCTCGAACAGGGCCGCGTTCGACCGGTACGGCGACTGCGCGAGGGCGAGCTTCTCGTTGGTGGTGAGGTGCTCCTGCACGTACCCGAGCGGCGACGGGATGCCGAGCAGCAGCAGTCGGCGGACGCCGGCCCGGTGCGCGGCGGCCTGCTCAGCCGGGGTCGACATCAGGCGGATGGCGACGCTCCCGCCGTCGTCGACGAGCGCCGGGTAGGCCCGGACGGTGCCGGCCTTCGTCGTGGTGTCGCGCACCGGTTCGAGGTCGCCGAAGTCCCACGCGGTGATGCCCGCGCGCTCGATGCGCTCCTCGGGTGCGGCCGCCTCGACCGCCTTGGCGACGGATGCCCGTGCCCGAGGCTGCAGGCCGGCCTGCAGGTCGCGCAGCGAACGGCTGGAGCGCACCACCTTGCCGCGGTCGTCGATCACGGCGAAGGTCATGCGCAGGTGCGGCGGCACGCGCTCCCAGTCGAAGTCGGCGGCCTTCGTCGGCGTGTGCGTCTCGGCGGTGATGCGGGCGGCGAGGACGTCGGCGATGGGCTCATCCGCCGGTTCGGCCGGCAGCAGGCGCCGCGCCCAGTCGGTCGCGGGCACCACGTTCTTGCGGATCGGCTTCGGCAGCGACCTGATGAGCGCGGTGGCGAGCTCTTCGCGCAGACCCGGCACCTGCCAGTCGAAGCCGTCGGGTCGCAGGCCGGCGAGCAGCGGCAGCGGCACCCGCACGGTGACGCCGTCGTCGGGCGCGCCCGGCTCGAACCGGTAGCGCAGCTCGAGGGTCTGGTCGCCCTGCTGCCAGGTGGCGGGGAAGCCCTCGTCCAGCTCGTCGGCGGGCGCGTCGACGAGGTCGGTCTCGGTCATCGTCAGCAGGCCGGGGTCGCGCTCGATGGCGCCCCGCCACCACCGCTCGAAGTCCCGGGTGCTCGCCACGTCATCCGGGATCCGCTTGTCATAGAAGGCGACGATGACCTCGTCGTCGAGCAGGATGTCGCGACGGCGGGTGCGCTCCTCGACCTCGCGCAGGTGCTCGCGCAGCTTCCGGTTGTCGCGGTCGAACGCGGTGAGGCGGCGGGCAATGCGGTCGACGTCCCAGTCGCCGTCGACGAGCGCGTTGCGGATGAACAGGTCGCGCGCGTACGCCGGGTCGATGCGGGCGAACTGGATGCGCCGCCGCGGCACGATCGGCACGCCGTACAGGGTGACGCGCTCGTGCGCGACGACGGCGCCCTGCTTGCGCTCCCAGTGCGGCTCCGAGTAGTTGCGCTTGACCAGGTCGCCGGCCATCGACTCGGCCCAGGCGGGATCGATCGCGGCGTTCATCCTGGCGAACAGCCGGCTGGTCTCGACGAGCTCGGCGCTCATGATCGCCGACGGCTGCTTCTTCGCCAGCGCCGACCCGGGGAAGACCACGAAGCGGGTGTTGCGGGCGCCGACGTAGTCGCGCTTGGCGGCGTCGCGGATGCCGAGCTGGCTGAGCAGCCCGGCGAGCAGCGAGCGGTGGATGCCGTCGGCGTTCGTGCTGCGCTGCGCGCCCACGTGCAGGCCGAGCTCCTTGCCGACGCGGGTGAGCTGGCGCACCACGTCCTGCCACTCCCGCACGCGCAGGTAGTTGAGGTATTCCGCGCGCACCTCGCGGCGGAACGCGTTGCCGGAGAGGTCGCGCTGCCGATCCTCGAGGTGGTTCCAGAGGTTCAGCAGGGTGACGAAGTCGCTGCCGGTGTCGACGAAGCGCGCGTGCAGCTGGTCGGCCTGCGGCCGCTTCTCCAGCGGGCGCTCGCGCGGATCCTGGATCGACAGCCCGGCGACGATCGCGATCACCTCGCGGGTGACGCCGTGCTGCTTCGACTCGATCACCATGCGCGCCAGGCGCGGGTCGATCGGCAGCCGGGTGAGCTGCCTGCCGATGCGGGTGATCTCGCCGTTCCGCACCGCGGCGAGCTCCTCGAGCAGCGCGAGGCCGTCCTTCACCCCGCGCGGGTCCGGCGGGGTGAGGAACGGGAACGCCTGGATGTCGCCGAGCCCGAGCGAGATCATCTGCAGGATGACGGCGGCGAGGTTCGTCCGCAGGATCTCCGGGTCGGTGAACTCGGGCCGCGCGGCGAAGTCCTCTTCGGAGTACAGCCGGATCGCGATGCCCGGGCTGGTGCGCCCCGAGCGACCGGAGCGCTGGTTCGCGCTGGCCTGCGAGACCGCCTCGATCGGCAGCCGCTGGATCTTCGCCCGCGTGCTGTAGCGGCTGATGCGCGCCGTGCCGGCGTCGACGACGTACCGGATGCCCGGCACGGTCAGGCTCGTCTCCGCGACGTTCGTCGCCAACACCACCCTCCGCGCCCCGGGCGCCCGCCCGCCCTCGAACACCCGGTGCTGGTCGGCGGCGCTGAGCCGGCCGTACAGCGGCAGCACCTCCGTGCGCGGCCGGTTCTTCAGCGCGTCCTGCGCGTCGCGGATCTCCTGCTCGCCGGAGAGGAACACGAGCACGTCGCCGGGCGCCTCGCGGTCGAGCTCGTCGAGGGCGTCGCGGATGCCCTGCAGCACGTCGCGGTCCTCGGTCGCCTCGCCCTCCGCATCCTCGCCGACCTCGGCGACCAGCGGCCGGTACCGGAGCTCGACCGGGTAGGTGCGGCCCGAGACCTCGATCACGGGAGCTCCCCCGAAGTGCCGCGAGAAGCTCTCGGGATCGATGGTCGCCGAGGTGATGATGACCTTGAGGTCGGGGCGGCGGGGGAGCAGCTGCTTGAGATAGCCGAGCAGGAA
>DATMVL010000193.1:0-9066 GCA_035563175.1 Rhodoglobus sp.
AGCCGCGCCCGCAGCGACGTTCATGACCAGCGACCCGCCGTGATCGACCGGGTCGGTCCCGAAGGCGCCCGTCAACCCGAGCGGTCCGAAGGTGACGACGGCGACGGGCGCGAACACCAGGGCGCTCCACAGCACCGCGAACACGAGGGTGGCGACGGGGCGCCCGCCGACCGCGCGCACCGCGATGCTCGGCAGGTACGCGGCGATGCCGGCGAGCACGGTCACCGGCAGGAAGAGCTGCCCGACCGCGGGCCCGCCGATGAAGGGGGCGATCGCCAGCCACGCGACCATGCCGGCGGCGGCGCAGGCCAGCGAGAACGGCACCGAGCGGGTCCAGGGAGCCGCCGGCAGCATCCGCGCGTCGACGACCGCCAGCGCGACGAGCACGCCGAGCAGCGCCACGACGGCGACGACCGTCTCGGACCAGTGGGTCACGGGCATCCCTCCCAGCCAACAGTAAGGGTGCCGCCCCGGTTCGGAGCGGCACCCTCGCTGTGGTGTGTTGCGGGACTAGCGGGTGGTGTCGGCGAGGACGTAGCCCTCTTCGCCGTGCACGACGGTGTCGATGCCGGCGACCTCGTCCTCGTTCTTCACGCGGAAGCCCATCGTCTTCTCGATGACGAACCCGATGACGAAGGCGAGCACGAAGGAGTACACCAGCACGCTCAGGGCCGCGATCGCCTGCACCAGCAGCTGGGTGCCGTCACCGCCGGTGAAGAGGCCCGTGCCGTTGGCGAAGAAGCCGAGGTACAGCGTGCCGATCAGACCGCCGATGAGGTGGATGCCCACCACGTCGAGCGAGTCGTCGAACCCGAGGCGGAACTTCAGGTCGACCGCGAGGGCGCAGACCGCACCGGCGATGGCGCCGAGCAGCAGGGCCCAGGCCGGGTGCAGCGAGGCGCAGGCCGGGGTGATCGCGACGAGGCCCGCGACGGCACCGGAGGCGGCGCCGACCGAGGTGGGCTTGCCGTCCTTGATCTTCTCGACCACGAGCCAGGCCAGCAGCGCGGCGGCCGGGGCGATGATCGTGTTCACGAACGCGAGGGCCGCGGTGCCGTCGGCGGCGAGCTCGGAGCCCGCGTTGAAGCCGAACCAGCCGAACCACAGCAGGCCGGCGCCGAGCAGCACGAACGGCGGGTTGTGCGGCACGTGGGCGCCCTTCGCGAAGCCGACGCGCTTGCCGAGCACCAGAGCGAGGGCGAGCGCCGCCGCACCGGCGTTGATGTGCACCGCGGTGCCGCCGGCGAAGTCGATCGCACCGACGCCGAAGACGTCCTGCAGCCCGTGCGTGATCCAGCCGCCGTAGGCGAAGCTGCCGTCCTCGGCGAGGCCGAAGTTGAACACCCAGCTCGCGACCGGGAAGTAGACGACGGTCGCCCAGATCGCGGCGAACACCATCCATGCCCCGAACTTCGCTCGGTCGGCGATGGCGCCGGAGATGAGCGCGACGGTGAGGATGGCGAACGTGGCCTGGAAGGCGACGAACGCGAGCGGCGGGTAGGCCGCATCCTCAGGCGTCTCGAGCAGGTTGTTCAGGAAGAACGCCCCGGAATCGATCGCCCAGGGGAAGATCGTGCCGTCGGCACCGGGGAACGCGATCGCGTAGCCGTAGATCGCCCACAGGACGCCGATCAGGCCGATCGCGCCGAAGCTCATCATCATCATGCTGATGACGCTCTTCGCCTTGACCAGTCCGCCGTAGAAGAACGCCAGGCCGGGGGTCATCAGCAGGACGAGCGCGGCCGCGATCAGCAGGAACGCGGTGTTGCCTTGATCCATTGTGTACCTCTCTGAATTGCTGCGAAGGATGCACCGTCGGGGTCGGTGACGCCTCGGTACGCCGCACAGTCTCGCGAGAGGAGGTTTCGCCGGTGGTGTCGGCGTGTTTCACGTCGGTTACGCACCGACCGGGAATGTAAACATCGTGTTTCGCGCCCGTCGGGCGCCACGGTCACTCGGTGCCGGTGGTGAGGGCGATGAGGCGCGAGATCGCGCGCAGGTACTTCTTGCGGTAGCCGCCGTTCAGCATGTCCTCCGGGAACACCTGGTCGAGCGGCGTGCCGTCGGCGACGATGCGCACCCGGGCGTCGTAGAGGCGGTCGACGAACGCGACGAAGCGCAGCGCATCCGTCTGATTGGCGAACGGATGCACGCCCGTCAGCCCGACGGCGGCGAGACCCTCGACGAGCTTCACGAACCGCGACGGGTGCACGGAGGCGAGATGGGCGAGCACGTCGTCGAACGCATCGAGCGTGACCTCGCCGTCGACGCCCCGCAGCTGCGCCGGCACGTCGGCGGAGACCCGGGCGTTCGCCTGCACGTCGCGGCGGCGGTAGTCGAGCCCGTCGATGCGCACCGTCTCGAACCGGGCCGCCAGCGAGTCGATCTCGCGGAGGAAGTCCTGCGCGGCGAACCGCCCCTCCCCCAGCGCGTTCGGCGGCGTGTTCGAGGTGGCCGCGATGCGGGTTCCGGATGCGGCGAGCTCGCCGAGCAGCCGGGCCATCAGCCGGGTGTCGCCCGGGTCGTCCAGCTCGAACTCGTCGATCGCCAGCAGCGACGCGCCCTTCAGGGTGGCGAGCGCCTGCGCGTAGCCGAGCGCCCCCACCAGCGCGGTGTACTCGATGAAGGTGCCGAAGTACTTGCGGCCCTTCGACAGGTGCCACACCGCGGCGAGCAGGTGGGTCTTGCCGACGCCGAAGCCGCCGTCGAGGTAGATGCCCGGCTTGGTCGCCGGCGCCCGGCGGAACAGCCCGCCGCCCTTCGCCCCGCCAGCGAAGGTGCGCATGGCGGCGACGGCGGCGCCTTGCGACGGGTAGTCGCGGTCCGGGCGGTAGTTGTCGAGCGCGGCGGCGGCGAACTGGCGCGGCGGCACCAGGTGCTCGACCATCTCCTGCGGGCTCAGCGACGCGTCGCGGTCGACGAGCCGGCTCGGCGACACGGCGGTGTCAGCGGTCATGGGGCGCGCCTCGCGGGGTCTGTGTCGGACTGTTGCACGGGCATCCTGCGGAGCGACGACGATGGCGCTTAGATTGCCTTGGGGTCCAAGCCTAACCCCGTACCAGGAAGGTCCAGATGAGCACCGAGTTCGACCAGTCCGCCCGCTTCGCCGAGTACGCCGACCCCGGCCGGCTCGTCTCGACCGAGTGGCTGGCCGAGCACCTCGGGCAACCGGGTCTGGTCGTCGTCGAGTCCGACGAGGACGTGCTGCTCTACGAGACCGGGCACATCCCCGGTGCGGTGAAGGTCGACTGGCACACCGAGCTCAACGACCCGGTGACCCGCGACTACGTCGACGGCGAGGGCTTCGCGAAGCTGCTCGGCGGCAAGGGCATCTCGCGCGACGACACGATCGTGCTCTACGGCGACAAGAACAACTGGTGGGCGGCCTACGCGCTGTGGGTGTTCGCCCTGTTCGGTCACGAGGACGTCCGGCTGCTCGACGGCGGCCGCGCCAAGTGGGAGGCCGAGGGCCGCGAGTACACGACCGAGGTGCCGCAGCGCGAGCCGGTCGACTACCCGGTCGTGCAGCGCGACGACACCACCCTGCGCGCCTTCAAGGAGGACGTGCTGCAGAACCTGGGGAAGCCGCTGGTCGACGTCCGCTCCCCCGAGGAGTACTCGGGCGAGCGCACCACCGCCCCCGCCTACCCGGAGGAGGGTGCGCTGCGCGCCGGCCACATCCCCACCGCGAGGAACGTGCCCTGGGCGCGCGCGGTCGCCGAGGACGGCGGCTTCAAGTCGCGTGCCGAGCTCGACGCCATCTACCGCGACGAGCTGGGGATCGGCGACGACGACGAGGTGATCGCGTACTGCCGCATCGGCGAGCGGTCGAGCCACACCTGGTTCGTGCTGCGTCACCTGCTGGGCGTCAAGAACGTGCGCAACTACGACGGTTCGTGGACCGAGTGGGGCTCCGCGGTGCGGGTGCCGATCGTCAAGGGTGCCGAGCCCGGCGAGGCGCCCGCGCGCTGACCCGGGCGACCGCGTCGGCGTACCCTTGAGGGATGCCCCTCCCCGACCAGCTGACGAGCATCCGGGACGACTTCCACGCCCTCGAGGTGCGCGACCGCCTGCAGCTGCTGCTCGAGTTCGCCAACGAGCTGCCCGAGCTGCCCGGCCGCTACGCCGACCACCCCGACCTGCTCGAGCGGGTGGAGGAATGCCAGTCGCCGGTCTACATCTTCCTGGAGGTCGATGACGAGCAGCGGGTGCGGATGTTCGCGACCGCCCCGAAGGAGGCGCCGACCACGCGCGGGTTCGCCTCGATCCTCGCGCAGGGCATCTCGGGCCTGACGGTCGAGCAGACCCTGGGCATCCCGGACGACTTCCCGGACACGCTGGGCCTGACCGAGGCGGTCAGCCCGCTGCGCATCCGCGGGATGACGGGCATGCTGGCGCGCGCCAAGCGGCAGATCCGCGCCCGGGTCAGCGCAGCCTAGCGAGGAAGCCGGCGATCGCGGCGTTCCAGCGGTCGGCGTCGTAGTTCCACAGCTTGGTGTGCCGGGCGGTGACGAACGGCACGAGCGTCACGATGTCCGGCCGAGCCGCCGCCAGCGCACGGGATGCCGTGGCCGGCACGTACCCGTCGTCGTCGCTGTGCAGCAGCAGCACCGGCGTGCGCAGCTCCTGCGCCCTCGTCACGATGTCGAGGCGCACCAGGTCGATCGGGCTGGCGAGTCCGGTGATGTGCTTCGCCCACGCACGCGACAGCAGGCGCAGCACGCCCCACTGCACGACGCCGGGCAGGCGGTTGACCACACCCTGGTAGTGCAGCACGGTCACCCAGTCGACCACCGGCGAGTCGAGCACGACGCCGGTGACCAGCGCCGCCAGCGGCGACCGGGTCAGCGCCTGCAGCACGGTCGCGCCGCCCATCGACCAGCCCATCAGCACGATCGACCGCGCACCGTGGTCGACGGCGTAGCGCATGGCCTCCTCGACGTCGCGCCACTCCGTGTCGCCGAGACCGTAGCGGCCGTCGAGGCTGCCGGGGGCGTCCCCGTCGTTGCGGTACGAGATGAGCAGGCTGTGGTACCCGGCGTCACGGAACACGGAGACCGCTCGCAGCGTCTCCTGGCGACGCACCGCACGGCCGTGCACGTTGATCACCCAGTGGTCCGACTCGGCTTCGGGCGCCACGTGCCACGCGGGCGCCGGCCCGAGCTCGGTCGCGATCTCGACGTCCTCGTACGGCACGCCGAGATCGTCCGGCGACAGGTAGAACCATCCGCTGAAGCGCCCGCGCTGAGCGCCGGCCAGCGTGCCGCGGTCGACGCCGAGCAGCTGGCGGGTGACGCTCGTCGGGGTGTACGACAGGATCTCGCCCACGCGGGCCGCGCCGCTGTCGCCGCGGAACCAGAGCGTGTACCGGCCGGGCGTGAGCGCGTCGATGGTGGCCGACAGCGTGATCGTCGAGTCGTCGTGGTCCAGGATTCGGACGTCCTCCGGGCGCCTCCGGGGCGGCGTGATGACGGTGCGGGCCGCGATCACGGTGACGGCGGCGGCCGTGACGGCACCGAGGGTGAGCACCGCGCCCGCGCCGATCGCGGCGCCGGTCGCGATCCTCGCGGCGATCCGGTCGCCCCGTCCGCTCGTCCCCATAGCACCCTTCCCGGCACGACGGTCCACCGAGCGGCGTGCCTAACAGCCCTCACCCCGGCGGCAAGCCTAATGTTCGTACCGTGCCCGACACACCGACAGCAACGCCGCCGGCGCCGTTCACGGCGGCGGTCGCGTCGATCAGCGCGGCCCCGCCCCGCCCGGAGCTCGCGGTCACCGAGATCCCGGCGCCGGGCACGCTCGCGCCCTACTCCTTCGCGCTCGCGGCCGACGTGGTGCCGGCGCGCCACCACAGCGACTCGGACATCGGCACCGGGCGGTTCGTGGTGCTCTACGACCCGTCGGAGCCGGATGCCTGGGGCGGGCCGTTCCGGGTGATCTGCTACGCGCAGGCACCGCTCGAGACCGAGATGGGCGTCGACCCGTTCCTCGCCGACGTCGCCTGGTCCTGGCTGGTGGACGCGCTCGGCACCCGGGGCGCGCGGTATCAGGCGGTCTCGGGTACGGCCACGCGCATCCTGTCGACCGGGTTCGGCGAGCTCGAGGTGCAGGGCGACGGCGCCCAGATCGAGCTGCGGGCGTCGTGGAGCCCCCTCGACGCGGACCTCGGGCCGCATGTGCAAGGCTGGGGTGATCTGTTGTGCATGCTCGCCGGCCTGCCGCCGGCGGTCGAGGGAGTGAGTGTGTTGTCTGTCCGACGAGCCGGGCGTGAGTAGCTCCGAGGCGCGCACCACCCCGGATTCCGAGGGCGGCCACGCCGCCGTCGACGTCATCGCCACCCGCGAGGAGTACCTCGACGCGGTACGGAGCATCGCCGGGGGCACCGGGCCGATCGCGATCGACGCGGAACGGGCATCCGGCTACCGCTACTCGCAGCGCGCGTACCTCATCCAGATCTTCCGGCGCGACGCGGGCACCTTCCTGTTCGACCCGCCCGCCATCGGCTCGTTCGCCGAGCTCAACGACGTCATCGCCGGCGAGGAGTGGATCCTGCACGCCGCCAGCCAGGATCTCACCTGCCTGCGCGAGGTCGGCCTGCACCCCACGCGCCTGTTCGACACCGAGCTGGCCGCGCGGCTGGCCGGCCTGCCGCGCGTCGGACTCGGTGCCGTCGTGGAGGAGCTGCTGGGCATCCATCTCGCGAAGGAGCACTCGGCCGCCGACTGGTCGACGCGTCCGCTCCCCCAGGCCTGGCTGGTGTACGCCGCGCTCGACGTCGAGCTGCTCGTCGACCTGCGCGAGGCGCTCGCCGAGGTGCTCGAGCGCGACGGCAAGACCGAGCTCGCCGGGCAGGAGTTCGCGGCGGTGCTCGAACGCGACCTCGTCGTGGTGCGCAACGAGCCGTGGCGCCGGCTCAGCGGCGTGCACGCCGTACGCGGGCAGCGCAACCTCGCCGTCGCGCGCGAGCTGTGGCTGGCGCGGGATGCGTACGCCCGCGAGATCGACACCGCACCCGGCCGACTGGTGCCCGACTCCGCCCTCGTCGCCGTCGCCCGCACGATGCCGGCGACCAAGCGCGACCTGGCGGCGATCAAGGAGTTCACCGGGCGCGCGAGCCGTACCCAGCTCGACCGCTGGTGGGCCGCCGTGCAGACCGGCATGACCACGACCGACCTCCCGGTGGTGCGCGCGCCCGGCGAGTCGATCCCGCCGCCGCGCGTCTGGTCCGACCGCAACCCGGAGGCCGACAAGCGCCTCAAACGGGCTCGCGCGGCGGTCGCCGAGGTCGGCGAGCGGATGAACATCCCCGTCGAGAACCTCCTGACCCCCGAGCTGCTGCGTCGCGTCGCGTGGACCCCGCCGGAGCCGACCGACGCCGAATCGGTCGCCGAGGCCCTGGGCGACAGCGGCGCCCGACCCTGGCAGGTTGACGCAACCGCACAGGCGATCGCCGATGCCTTTGTGGGGGCGGCACAGGGGCCCGAACCGGCCGAAGAGCCCGCTTCGTAGGAAGGATCAAAGGATTCTCCCCGCCATTTCGGCGTTCGTAGGATCGGGTGCTGGACCTGAAAGGAAGGCATCGTGGCCCTAGGAAATGAAGTCGTCTTCGTCGACGGCGTCCGCACCCCGTTCGGGCGTGCGGGTGAGAAGGGGATGTACTGGGAGACCCGGGCCGACGACCTCGTCGTCAAGGCCATGATGGGCCTGCTCGAGCGCAACCCGAGCATCCCCAAGGAGCGGTTCGACGACGTCGCGATCGCCGCGACCACCCAGACCGGAGACCAGGGCCTCACCATCGGCCGCACCGCGGCGCTGCTCGCCGGACTTCCCAAGAGCGTGCCCGGCTACGCCATCGACCGCATGTGCGCGGGCGCGATGACCTCGGTCACCACCGTCGCCGGCGCGATCGCCTTCGGCGCCTACGACCTGGCGATCGCCGGCGGCGTCGAGCACATGGGCCACCACCCGATGGGTCAGGGCGCCGACCCGAACCCGCGGTTCCTCGCCGAGAAGCTGGTGAACCCGGATGCCCTCAACATGGGCAACACGGCGGAGAAGATCCACGACCGCTTCCCGAACCTCACCAAGGAGCGCGCCGACCGGTTCGCGATGCGCAGCCAGCAGAAGGCCGGTGCCGCGTACGAGGCCGGCAAGATCCAGCCCGACCTCGTCCCGGTCGCGGTGAAGTCCGCTGAGGGCTGGGGTCTCGCCACCCGCGACGAGGTCATGCGCCCGGAGACCACCCTCGAGGGGCTCGCCACGCTGAAGACCCCGTTCCGCCCGCACGGCCGCGTCACCGCGGGCAACTCGTCGGGACTGAACGACGGCGCCACCGCATCCATCATCGCCAGCGCGGATGCCGTCAAGGAGTTCGGCCTGCAGCCCAAGATGAAGATGGTGAGCTTCGCCTTCGCCGGCGTCGAGCCGGAGATCATGGGCATCGGCCCGGTGCCCTCGACCGAGAAGGCGCTGCGCAAGGCCGGTCTCACCATCGACGACATCGGCCTGTTCGAGCTGAACGAGGCGTTCGCCGTGCAGGTGCTCTCGCTGCTCGACCATTTCGGCATCGACGACGACGACCCGCGGGTCAACCAGTGGGGCGGCTCCATCGCCTTCGGGCACCCGCTCGCCTCGTCGGGCGTGCGCCTCATGATCCAGCTGGCGGCGCAGTTCGAGGAGCACCCGGAGGTGCGCTACGGCCTCACCGCCATGTGCGTCGGCCTCGGCCAGGGCGGCTCGGTCATCTGGGAGAACCCGCACTACTCGCGTTCGGCCGCCAGGAGGGCCAAGTGACTGACGTCGCACGATTCCAGGCTCTCGCCGAGCTCTCGACCGACGAGGTCGTCACCCGCTCCTTCGTGCGCGACGTGCCGCTCTCGGGCGGGCGGGTGCTCGCCCTGCTCACGCTCGACAACGGGCTCGACCACAACCGGCCGAACACCCTCGGGCCGGCCACGCTGCTCGAATTCGCCCGCGTGCTCGACGAGCAGAAGGCACGCGCCGCATCCGGTCAGATCGCGGCGCTCGCCGTGACCGGCAAGCCGTACATCCTCGCGGCCGGGGCGG
>DATMVL010000194.1:0-6462 GCA_035563175.1 Rhodoglobus sp.
GGATCTCGAAGAACGTGAAGACGATGCCGAAGGCGAGGGTGCCCACTCCGAAGAGCGTGAAGAGGCCGCCCGCGGTGAAGAAGAAGAAGTGCGTGGCCGCGAAGAACAGCACCAGCAGCAGGTGGCCGACCACCATGTTCATCAGCAGTCGCAGCGTGAGCGTGATCGGTCGCAGCACGAAGGTCGAGACGAACTCGATCGGCGTGACGATCACGTACAGGAACGGCGGCACGCCGGGCGGGAACAGCGCGTTCTTGAAGAACGCTCCCGGGTGCTTCTTGACGCCGGCGTAGATGAACGCGATGTAGGCCGTGATGGCGAGGATGAGCGGCACGCCGATCACCGAGGTGCCGGCGATGTTCAGCAACGGCACGATGCCGGTGATGTTCATCAGCACGACCATGAAGAAGATCGTGGTGAGCAGCGGCAGGAAGCGCCGGCCGTCCTTCTTGCCGAGCAGATCCTCGGCGATGTTGACGCGGACGAAGTCGAGGCCCATCTCGACCAGGCCCTGGAACCGACCCGGCACCAGGCGCATGCGGCGGGTGCCGAGCCAGAAGACCAGCACGATGACGGCGGTCACCAGCAGGCGGATCAGCATGATCCGGTTCAGCTCGAACGGCGTGCCCGCGAAGAGGACGGCCTCCGGGAAGAACTCCTCGATCGAGGGCCCGTGGAAGCCGCCGTCGCCGGCGTCGTCAGCGGCGGCGAACAGGGCGGGGGCGAGGGCGTGGAACAGCGCGTTCTCCGTTATCGGGGCGTGCGAGCACGCGGCGATGGATGGGGGCGATCGGGGAAAACCCTATCAAGATCCGGGGCGTGGGACGAATCGGCTAAGGGGTCTCACCTTCGCCCGGCAACCGGACGTCCGAGACGTACGGCATGCGCGATCGCGACACCACGAGCACGTCCACGACGAGGCTGCCCACCACGCCGGCGACGATCGAGAGGAACAGCACGGTCCGCTCGATCCAGGGCTGGTCGCTGAGCACGAACACGAGCGCGAGGAACACCACGAACTTCAGCAGCCACCCGCCGAGCACGATGCCGAAGAACGCCGGGCTGAAGATGTCCGACTTCGCCGACCGGTTCGCCAGCAGGATGCTCGCGGCCGTCACGCCGAGGAACACGAACGCCATGACGGTGCCGATCAGCGCGCTGAGCAGACCCCGCCCGCCGGCCGTCGCGAACCCGACGACGCCGCCGATCACGGCGATCGCGGCGGCGAGCAGCCCGCCGTAGAGCAGCACCCGCTTGAGGATGGGAGCGGCGGTCATCGGGGGTCCTCCTGCAGGTGGATGTCGACGGGGCCGGTGGAGGCCACGTCGAGCTGGTCGTAGCGTGCGACGTCCGCGGTCTCGTCGGCGGGGTCGGTCGCCTGGGCGACCGTCTCGAGCGCCTTGCGACGCGACAGCGGCGAGAGCGTGACGATGGTGCACACCAGCAGTCCGGCGACGATGAGCAGCGTCGCCCACACGGCCGGGATGAACATGTACGCCAAGCACCCCAGCGCGACCACGAGCGTCCACGCGTAGAAGATCAGCACAGCGTGCAGGTGCGAGTGCCCCATGTCGAGAAGCCGGTGGTGCAGGTGCTTGCGGTCGGCCGAGAACGGCGACTTGCCAGCCAGCAGCCGCCGGATGACCGCGAGGCCGAAGTCGAGCAGCGGCACGATCAGCACCGCGAACGGCAGCAGGATCGGGATGTACGCGCCGACGAAGAAGGCGTTGTACACCTGGTCCTGCCCGATGATGTTCGGGTCCACCTGTCCGGTGACGGAGACGGCGGACGCGGCCATCAGCAGTCCGACGCTCAGCGCCCCGGCATCCCCCATGAACAGCTTCGCGGGGTGGAAGTTGAGCGGCAGGAAGCCGATGCACGCGCCGATGAGCGCCGCGGTGATCAGCGAGGCGAGGTTGAAGTACTCGGTCTGCACCTGCTGCTGCAGGAACCAGACGTACGCGAAGAACACCAGGTTGGCGATGAGCGCGACTCCGGCGACCAGTCCGTCGAGGCCGTCGATGAAGTTGATCGCGTTCATCACCAGCACCACCGCGAACACGGTGAGGATGAGCGAGACGTACGGCGAGAAGATGGTCTGGCCGCCGATCGGCAGGGTCGCGATCTGCACGCCCTGCCAGGCGAGCACGCCGGCCGCGATGATCTGCCCGGCGAGCTTGGTGAGCCAGTCGAGATCCCAGATGTCGTCGGCGACGCCGATGAGCACGATGATGAGGGCCGCCGCTCCGACGCCGAACACCCGTTGCGGGTCGCCGAACACGATGGCGAAGTTGCCGACCTGGCTGGCCGCGACGAACGCCACGAGCATCCCGATGAACATCGCCACCCCGCCGAGCCGGGGCGTGGGACGGGTGTGCACGTCGCGCTCGCGGATCTTCGGGTAGAGCCGGTAGCGGTGGCTGAGCTTCCAGATGACCCAGGACAGCACGAACGTGACCAGTGCCGAGATGCCCGCGACGCCCAGGTAGGAGATCATGCGACGAGGTCCGCCCCGACGAGGGCGCGGATGTCGTCGGCAGCGATCGCGCCGTCGCGCACGATCCGCAGCTTGCCCTCGGGCAGCGAGAGCCCGGTGGCGTCGACGATGGTGGAGGCGACCGTGCCGCCGGGACCGCCGTCGAGGTAGACGGCCACCGCATCCCCCAGCATGGCCTCCGCCTCCTGCGCGGTCTGCGCCGCGGGCTGCCCGGTGAGGTTCGCGCTCGACACGGCGAGCGGGCCCGTCTCGGAGAGCAGCTCGAGAGCGAGCCGGTTGCCCGGCATGCGGAGTGCGACCGTGCCGCGGGTCTCCCCCAGGTCCCACGCCAGCGACGACTGCGCCGGCAGGATCACGGTGAGCCCGCCCGGCCAGTACGCCGCGACCAGCTCGCGGACCGGCTCGGGCACCGACTCCGCCAGCGCGTCGAGGGTGGGGATGCCGGGGATCAGCACGGGCGGCGGCGACTGCCGGGTGCGGCCCTTGGCATCCAGCAGCTTCTGCACGGCGGCCGGATTGAAGGCGTCGGCGGCGACGCCGTACACCGTGTCGGTGGGCAGAACCACGAGGTCGCCGCGCCCGATGGCCGCGCGCGCCAGGCGCATGCCGGTCAGCAGCTCGGCGTCGACCGACGCGTCGAAGATGGGGGCCATGGCGGGACCATCGTACCCGCGGGCGGATGACAGACCGCCTCATGCCAGACTGACAGGGCCGTGGACCTCTACCTCTTCGACCTCGACAAGACGCTGTACGCGTACGACTTCCGGCGACGGCTGCCCGAGCTCGCCCGCCGCACCGGCGTCAGCCAGTACGGGCTCGCCAGCCGGTGGTGGGCGGCCGGCTACGAGCGGCGTGCCGAGGCCGGCGAGCCCGCGACCGCCGACGCCTACCTCGACATGTTCGCCGAGGTGACCGGCGGGCGCAGGCTCTCGCTGCAGGAATGGGGCGAGGTGCGAGCGCAGGCCATGACGCGCATGCCGGCGGCGGTCGAGGCGATGCGGCTCGCCGCATCCATCGGCACGGTCGCCCTGCTGAGCAACAACCCGGCGGCCACGGCGGATGCGCTGCCCCTGATCGCGCCGGACGTCGCCGAGCTGGTCGGCGAGCGCGCCCTCTTCAGCAGCCGGCTCGGCGTGCGCAAACCCGACCCCGAGATCTACCGCAGGGCGCTGGAGCGGCTCGGCGCCGACCGCGCGATGCTCGTCGACGACTCCCGCGAGAACGTGCTCGGTGCCCGCGAGGCCGGACTCGAGGCCTGGCAGGTCGTCTGGGTCGACGGCGTGCCGCAGCTCGACGGCCTCCCCGCCGCGATCGAGGGGTTCGCCCGGTGACGCTGCTGTTCATCTTCGACATGGACGACGTGCTGGTCGACTACGACTGGCGCACGCGCATGGCCGGGCTCACCGAGCTGACCGGGCTGCCGCTCGGCGAGCTGCGCCGGCGCTGGTGGCACGACCGCGGCGAACTGCTGGCCGAGGCCGGCGGGTTCGACGGGCCCGACGCCTACCTCGCGGCCTTCCGTGAGGCGATCCACCCCGACATCACCGAGGACGACTGGGTGCGGATCCGCGGCGCGGCGATGACCGCCCGGCCGGACGCCATCGCGGCCGTGCGCCGGGCCGGCGAGCTGGGGCAGGTGACACTGCTCACGAACAACGGTCCGCTCACGCAGAAGCACCTGCGCACGCTCGCGCCGGAGGTGGCCGAGGTGTTCGGCGACCACCTCTACACCTCCAGCCACTACGGCGCCCGGAAGCCCGACCCGGTGGTGTTCGAGCGGGTGCTCGACGCGTACGGTGTGCGCGCGGCGGACGCGTTCTTCGCCGACGACCTCGAGGAGAACATCGCCGGCGCCGCATCCGTCGGCATCACGACCTACCACTACGGCGACGCCCGCGGGCTGCTCGCGGCGATCGAGGCGTTCGCGGCGGCGCGGAGCTGACTCGCTCCTCACCCACTGGCGCGATATCGCGCATCTCACCCGCGAGTGGTGCGATATCGCGCATCTCGCTCGGTGATGTCGCTCGAATGGTGCGAACCCGCTCGCGATGGGCCCGGCTCACCGCAGTTCGGCACCAGTGGCGCGGGCGGAAAGCGCCGCGCGGATGTCCGCGAGCAGCGTGGATGGTTCACGCAGGTGGTCCCGGTGCGCCCGGATGACCCGCCAGCCCGCCCGTTCGAAGGCGGCGATGCGGTCGATGTCGTGACGGATCTGGTCCGGATGGGCGAAGTGGTGCTCGCCCTCGTACTCGATGATGAGCCGCACCTCGGCATAGCTGAGGTCCGCGAAGCCGAGGAAGCGGCCGTGCGCGTCACGGATGGGTGCGTTCACATCCGGCTCGGGCAGTCCCGCGCGGATGATCAGCAAGCGCAGGCGGGTCTCACGCGGGGAGTCGGTCCGCGGCCGGATCAGCGCGAGCGCTCGGAGGATGCGGCGCGCATGCCGCCCTCGATACCGCCTTCCCGCGCGGTCGAGCTGCTCCAGCGTGGCGAGCGGCCGCTTCCGGCGGACGAGCGCATCCCCCATGACGACGAGCTCGTCGAGCGGCAGATGCGCGCACGTCAGCCAGGCAGCCACGGGTTCGGCGACGGGGAGGCCGCGGACCAGCACCAGCGGTATGCCGCCCAGCTGTCGACCGCGCACGCCTCGCGCTCGGGGCGGCGTCCGAGGCGGCGCCACGCCCACCTCCACGTCGGTGTCGCGATCGACGGGCAGGCCGTGCAAGGCCGCGGCCGTGACCCCTGTGAAGAATTGCCCCGACAGCATGCGCGGGGCGTACTCCAGGGCTCGATCGACCATTCTCGCCTCGGGAGTCGCCGCCCTGGGACGCTCGGCGGGAACGCGCACGCCGTGGTACGGCGCCACGAGGTCGCTGCCCCGGAGCCGCCCGTACCCGATCCCCGAACTCAGCGCGTGCGCCACCGAGCAGGGCTCCTCCAGTTCTGCAGGCCGTGTTCGCATGCGGATACGGTGCCGCCTCAGCCGGCTCGTCCGGCGAGCCGACGGCGACTTGCGCGATATCGCGCGTTTCGGCGGGGTGTGAGCGGGCGCTCGCGCCGGGATACCGCCGTGCGGGCGCCGCGCCTGTCCGAGTGGTGCGGATGTGCGGGCGGCCGGTGAGCAGACGAGCGGTTCCGCACCACTCGCGGGATTCCGCGAAGGCGCGCTAGCGCCGGGCGGTCGTCACCCGGTCGTGCCCGCGGGGGTCGCGACGGGTGGTGACGGATGCCCACCCGTCCGCCTCGAGCACGGCCGCGACCCGCGCGGCCTGCGAGACGCCGTGCTCCATCGCGAGGGTGCCGCCGGAGCGCAGCAGCCGCCGCGCGGTGCGGGAGACCGCGCGCACCAGGTCGAGACCGTCCGGTCCGCCGAACAGGGCGACGCCCGGGTCGAAGAGCCGCACCTCGGGGGTGGCGGGCTCGGTGCCGTCGGGGATGAATGGCGGGTTGCCCGAGACCACGTCGACCCGGCCGTCGAGCTCGGGCAGGGCGTCCGTCATGTCGGCCAGCACCGGCACGCCGTTGCCGGGCGCGAGCGTCTCGAAGTTGCGGCGGGTCCACTCGAACGCCTCGGCCGAGACCTCGACGCCGTAGACGGTGGCCTTCGGCACCTCGGTGGCCATCGCGAGCGCGATCGCGCCTGCGCCGGTCCCGAGGTCGACGGCGATCGGCGCGTCGCCGGCCGCCGCGAGGGCGTCGACCGCGAGCTGGGTGACGAACTCGGTCTCGCGGCGCGGCACGAAGACGCCCGGTCCGACGGCCAGCTCGATCGAGCGGAACAGCGCCTTGCCGGTGAGGTGCTGCAGCGGCTCGCGGCGCGAGCGCCGCTCGATGAAGTCGGTGGCCAGCGCGACCTGTCCGGGCGACAGCGCCTCGTCGTCGAGCGCCCCGTGCTGCACGTCGACCCGGCCCTTGCCGAGCACGTGGGCGACGATGATGTCGGCATCCCCGGTCGCGGTCGGCAC
>DATMVL010000195.1:0-2748 GCA_035563175.1 Rhodoglobus sp.
GGCGGTACGCCGGGCACGGCCTCCGTGGTGCTGGGGGACGAGGTGCTGAGCCGCGTCGGCCGCGGCGGCGACGTCGTCGACCGGGTCTCACGGGCATCCCTTCTCGGCTCCGGCGCGGTGGCCGCGCTGGTCGGGGCCCTCGCCGGGCTCGTGCTCACCGCCGTGCACCAGGCCGCCGAAGACGGCGTGCCGTGGGGCATCGTGGTCGCCGTCGCGATCGCCGCGGCGCTGCTCGCCGGGCTGCGGCTCGTGTTCGACAGCCGGCTGCCGGCGCTCTGCGCCGCGGTCGCGCTGCTCGCCGTGTCGTTCTGGCTGTCGCTGCAGCCCGTCGGCGGATCCGTGCTCGTGCCGGCCAACCCCACCGGTTACGCGTGGACCTACGGCCCCCTGGCCGTGGCGGTCATCGTGCTGGCGTGGCCCAGGAGGCTCCCACGGGCGGGCGATAGACTGGACACCCCCGCACCGAAAGGCCCTGATCGCCCGTGACGTACGTCATCGCCCAGCCCTGTGTCGATGTCAAGGACCGCGCGTGCATCGACGAATGCCCGGTCGACTGCATCTACGAAGGCGACCGGATGCTGTACATCCAGCCCGACGAGTGCGTCGACTGCGGTGCCTGCGAGCCGGTCTGCCCGGTGGAGGCGATCTTCTACGAAGACGACCTGCCCGACAAGTGGTCGGACTACTACCGCGCCAACGTCGACTTCTTCGAGGAGACCGGCCTGGGCTCGCCCGGCGGCGCCTCGAAGGTCGGCGTCGTGCACGACGACCACTCCCTGATCAAGGCGATGCCGGCCGGCGGAACCGAGGCGTGAGCCGCACGCCGCTCGCGCTGCCCGACTTCCCCTGGGATTCGCTCGAGCCGTACAAGGAGCGGGCGCGGTCGCACCCCGACGGCTGGGTGGACCTGTCGGTCGGGTCACCGGTCGACCCGACGCCGGCGGTGGTCCGCGACGCGCTCGCTCTGGCGACGGATGCCCACGCCTACCCTCAGACGGCCGGCAGCCCCGCGCTGCGCGAGGCGATCGTCGAGTGGTTCGCCCGCCGTCGCGGTGTGGAGCTCACCACCGCGAACGTCATCCCCACCATCGGGTCGAAGGAGCTCGTCGCACTGCTGCCGCTGATGCTCGGCGTGCGGCCAGGCGATGTGGTCGTGCATCCCACGGTCGCCTACCCCACCTACGCGATCGGCGCCGCCATCGCCGGGGCGACCACGCTGGCCTCCGACGACCCCGCGGCGTGGCCGGCCGAGACGGCGCTGGTGTGGCTGAACAGCCCGGGCAATCCGGATGGCCGGGTGCTGGACGTGCAGCAGCTGCGGTCCGCCGTCGCGCGCGCCCGTGAGCTCGGCGCCGTCATCGTCAGCGACGAGTGCTACGCGGAGTTGAACTGGGCCGGCCCCGACCCCACCCCGTCGATCCTCGACCCCGGCGTCATCGAAGACTCGCGGCGCGGCGTGCTCGCCGTGTACTCGCTCAGCAAGCAGTCCAACCTCGCGGGCTACCGCGCCGGCATCGTCGCCGGCTGCAGCGACCTCGTCGGCGAGCTGCTCGGCGTCCGCAAGCACGCCGGCCTCATCCCGCCCGAGCCGGTGCAGCACGCCATGATCGCCGCCCTCGGCGACGATGGCCACGTGGCGGAGCAGCGCGAACGGTACCGCGCCCGGCGCTCCCGCCTCGAACCCGCCCTGCGGCGGGCCGGCTACCGCATCGACGAGAGCGAGGCCGGCCTGTACCTGTGGGCGACGAAGGGCATGGACGCCTGGGCGACCGTCGCGGAGCTGGCCGGTGCCGGCATCCTGGTCGTCCCCGGCTCGTTCTACGGCGAGGAGCCGGCGGAGCACGTGCGGATCGCGCTCACCGCGTCGGACGCGGCCATCGCCGACGCGGTCGCGCGCCTCGAGCTGTTGTCGTGATCCACGAAGCGGCTGTCGGTTTCCTCCAAGCGCATCCGTGAGGCCTTGGCTGCGCGGATGCTGGTGTTCCCAGCCCCGTAAGCTGTAGCGGTGACCGACGCAGGTGAGAAGGCGACCCTGACCGTCGACGGCAAGACCGTCGAGTTCCCGATCGTCAGAGGCACCCAGGGGCGCGACTCGATCGACGTGTCCACCCTGATGAAGCAGACCGGGTACACCGCCCTGGACCAGGGGTTCGTGAACACCGCGTCGACCCGCAGTGCCATCACGTACATCGACGGCGACCAGGGAGTGCTGCGGTATCGCGGGTACGCGATCGAGGATGTGGCGCAGAACTCCACGTACCTCGAGGTCGCGTGGCTGCTCATCTACGGCGAGCTGCCCACCGCCGACCAGCTGGGCGAGTTCGACGAGAAGATCCGCCGGCACACCCTGCTGCACGAGGATCTCAAGCGGTTCTTCTCCGCGCTGCCGCACACCGCGCATCCCATGTCCGTGCTCTCGTCGGCGGTCTCGGCGCTGTCGACGTACTACGAGGACTCGCTCGATCCGCACGACCCCGAGGCCGTCGAGATCTCCACGATCCGGCTGCTGGCGAAGCTGCCGGTGATCGCCGCGTACGCGCACAAGAAGGCGATCGGGCAGGCGTTCCTGTACCCGGACAACTCGCTCTCGTTCGTCGAGAACTTCCTCAAGCTCAACTTCGGCAACCTCGCCGAGGTGTACGACGTGAACCCGGTGCTGGTGAAGGCGCTCGACCGGCTGCTGATCCTGCACGAGGACCACGAGCAGAACGCCTCGACCTCCACGGTGCGGCTCGTCGGCTCGACCGA
>DATMVL010000196.1:0-2425 GCA_035563175.1 Rhodoglobus sp.
TCGACTCGGTGGTGCGCACCCTGCTCGGCCGCGGCCTCATCACCGAGGCGTTCGCCGACCCGGAGACCGGGGCGATCCACTACGAGACCACGCCGATGCTGCTCACCCACCTCGGCATCAACTCGATCGACGAGCTGCCGCCGATCTCGCCCCTGCTGCCGGACGGGGCTGACGGGTTCGACGAGCGTGTCTGAGGTCTCGACCGAGGGCGAGCGCCTGCAGAAGGTGATGGCGGCCGCCGGCGTCGCCTCGCGCCGGGCATCCGAGGACCTCATCGCGCAGGGCAGGGTCACCGTCAACGGCGAGATCGTCACCGAGCCCGGCCGCCGCGTGACCATGGCCGACCGGATCGCGGTCGACGGCACCGCCATCCAGCAGGACGTCTCGAAGCGCTACGTGATGCTCAACAAGCCGGTCGGCGTGGTCAGCTCGATGGCCGACGACCGCGGCCGCCCCGACCTGCGCGAGTTCACCCGGCAGTACGAGGAGCGGCTGTTCAATGTCGGCCGCCTCGACGGCGACACCTCGGGGCTGCTGCTGCTCACCAACGACGGCGAGCTCGCGCACGTGCTCGCGCATCCGTCGTTCGGCGTCGAGAAGACCTACATCGCGAAGGTCCGCGGCACCATGACGCCGCAGACCGTCGGGCGGCTGACCAAGGACATCGAGCTCGACGACGGGCCGATCCGGGCCGACAAGGCCCGGCTGCTCGGCACCGGCGGGGGCACCAGCATGGTGGAGGTGACGCTGCACTCGGGCCGCAACCGCATCGTGCGCCGGATGCTGGATGCGGTCGGTCACCCGGTGCTGGAGCTGGTGCGCCGCCAGTTCGGCCCGCTGCACCTCGGCAGCCTGCCGGTCGGTCGCTCGCGCGACCTCACTAAACTCGAACTCGGCCACCTGCTGACGCTGTCGCGGGAGAGCCGCACTGACGACTGACGGAGAGAGGCGGGCGCCGTGACCGACCGACGCCTGGCCGGACCCGTGCGCATCGTGGGCACCGGCCTGCTCGGCACCAGCATCGGCCTGGCGCTCACGCAGCGCGGGGTCGACGTCGCGCTCGCCGACGCGTCGCCCGCCGCCGTGTCGCTCGCCGTGGACTACGGCGCCGGCCGCCGCGCGGAACCCGGTGACGCACCCGAGCTGATCGTGGTGTGCGTGCCGCCGGACGTCACCGCCGCCACCGTCGCGGCCGAGCTGGCGGCGTTCCCCGACGCGCTCGTCACCGATGTCGCCGGCCTGAAGCACGGTCCGCTGCTCGAGCTGCGCGCTCTCGGCGCCGACGTCAGCAGTTACCTCGGCTCGCACCCGATGGCCGGGCGCGAGCGCAGCGGCGCCATCGCGGCGCGCGCCGACCTGTTCACCGGCCGGCCCTGGGTGCTCGCCGGGCACGACGGCATCAGCTACCGCCGCGCTGCGCCGGTGGAGCAGCTCGCCCTCGACCTCGGCGCGATCCCGGTCGAGATGGGCACCGAGGAGCATGACCGCCACGTCGCCCTGGTCTCGCACGCACCGCAGGTGGTCTCCACCCTGCTGGCTCGGCGGCTGGGCGGCGCCACCGACGCCGCCGTAGCCCTCGCCGGCGGCGGGCTGCGCGACACCACCCGCATCGCCGCGAGTGACCCGGGGCTGTGGGTGCAGATCCTGGGCATCAACGCCGCGCCGGTCGCCGAGATCCTGCGCGCCTACCGGGACGACCTGGATGCCGTGCTCACCGCCCTGGAGCAGCCCGACGCGCCGGGTGCCCGCCGCACCCTCGCCGAGGCGCTCGCCGCCGGCAACGCCGGCGTCGCGCGACTGCCCGGCAAGCACGGGCAGTCCGGCCGGTTCAGCCAGCTCGTCGTCATCGTCGACGACCGCCCGGGCGAGCTCGCCCGGCTGCTCACCGAGATCGGCGCCGCAGGTGTGAACATGGAGGACCTGCGCCTGGAGCACTCGCCCGGCGCCCGGATCGGCCTGGCGGAGATCTCGGTGCTGCCCGAGGCCGAGGACCGGCTCGCGGCGGAGCTCACCGCCCGCGGCTGGCGCATCGCGGAGGCATCGGCATGAACGTAGTAGTCGCCATCGACGGCCCGGCCGGGTCGGGCAAGTCGAGCGTCTCGAAGGCGGCCGCGCGCCGCCTCGGCTTCGACTACCTCGACACCGGCGCCGCGTACCGGGCGCTCGCCTGGTACTGCATCGAGCACGGCGTCGACACCCACGGCCCGGCCGACGTGATCGAGGCGCTGCCGGGGTTCGCGTACACGATCGGCACCGACCCCGACGGCTACCACGTGCGGGTCGGCTCCACCGACGTGACCGACGACATCCGCGAGCCGCGGGTGACCGCCCAGGTGAGCGCGATCGCGCGCATCCCCGAGGTGCGTGCGCACCTCGTCGGCCTGTTCCGCGCCATCATCGGCGGCAGCGCCAAGCCCGGCATCGT
>DATMVL010000197.1:0-4397 GCA_035563175.1 Rhodoglobus sp.
CCCAACGCAGCGGCATCGCGCGGGCCGGGTGGCCCAACGCAGCGGCATCGCGCGGGCCGGGTGGCCCAGCGCAGCGGCGCCGCCTGCTCGGTGGTCGGGTGCAGCGCCTGCTCCGGTTCACCGAGCGGTCCCGGCGGGAGCTCCGAACACACCGGGACGCGAGCCCACGGAAGTGGGGCGCGTCGAACGCGACCCGGGCACCGACGGCGATGCGCCGCTCGGATACGCTCGCGTCAGCCAACTCCCAGGGCCATCGAAGCATCCACATGGAAGACTGACGGCGATGACGACGTACGACGCCCGCGAGAACCGCGAGAGCGCAGCACCCCGGGACGAACCGCGCGGGGGCGAGTACGGTCGCGCACAGGCCGACGAGCTCTACCGCAAGTCCCGCGCCATCCTGAGCGCCGTCGAGACCGTCATCGACGGCAAGCGCGACGCGATCCGCATGGCACTCACCGTGCTGCTCGCCGAGGGCCACCTCCTCATCGAGGACGTGCCAGGCGTCGGCAAGACGATGCTGGCCCGCGCACTCGCGAGGTCCGTCGACTGCACCGTCAGCCGCATCCAGTTCACCCCCGACCTGCTGCCCGCCGACGTCACCGGCGTCAGCATCTACAACCAGGCCGAACGACAGTTCGAGTTCAAGCCCGGCCCGGTCTTCGCCAACATCGTCATCGGCGACGAGATCAACCGCGCCAGCCCCAAGACGCAGTCCGCGATGCTCGAATCGATGGAGGAACGCCAGGTCACCGTCGACGGCCGCACGTTCCCGCTCGCCAGCCCGTTCATCGTCATCGCCACCCAGAACCCGATCGAGATGGAGGGCACCTACCCGCTGCCCGAAGCCCAGCGCGACCGGTTCATGGCGCGCATCAGCATGGGGTATCCGGATGCGGCGGCCGAGCTCGCGATGCTGAGCTCACGCGAGACGACCAGCCCGCTCGACACCCTGCGACCAGTCATCGACGGTCGCGAGCTGGCCGACATGATCCTCGCCGTCCGCAACGTGTACACCAGCACCGCCGTCGAGCAGTACGCCGTCGCCATCGCCCACGCCACCCGCAACGACCGCGACCTGCGGCTCGGCGCCAGCCCCCGCGCCACCCTGCAGCTCGTTCGCGCCGCCAAGGCCCGCGCCGCCCTCGACGGCCGCGAGTTCGTGCTGCCCGACGACATCGACGCGCTCGCGGTCCCCGTACTCGGCCACCGGCTCATCCCGGCACGTCGCTCCAGCGGATCGCAGCTCTCCGGCGGCAACGTCACCGACATCATCGCCCGCATCGTCGCCCACACCCCGGTGCCGATCGGAGCCGGCGGCTCCTGATGAGCACGCCGCTCGGCGGGCGACGCGGCCTGCCCAAGCTCAGCATCGCCGGCATCGCCCTGACCGGTCGTGGATGGGCGTTCCTGCTCGGCGGCATCCTCGCCGTGCTCGTCGCGTACGGCGCACGCCGCCCCGAGCTGAACTACGTCGGCGTGCTGCTCATCGCCCTGCCCGCACTCGCCGTCGCATATGTGCTGCTGCGGCGGCCGCGCTTCGACGTCGTCCGCAGCTTCGCCCCCGCCATCGTGCCCGTCGGACGCACCACCTCGGCGCGAGCACGCGTCCGCAACCGCGGCCGCAGCACCACCAGTCAGGTCTCGTGGGCCGACACCCTGCCGTTCGCACCCTGGGCCACACCGGAGCGGGAATTGAGCCGCATCGACACGGCGACCCCGATCGAGCTGAACTACGACCTGCAGGCACCCCGCCGCGGCGTCTTCGGCATCGGCCCGTTCGTCACCGAGCTGGTCGACCCGTTCCAGCTCGCCCGCAGCGTCACCCGCCACGGCGGGGAGCAGGAGCTCGTCGTCACCCCCGAAGCCGTGCCGCTGCCCGAGACCGGCCTGACCGTGCCCGCGGGCAGCGGCGAAGCCCGGCTCGTGCAGCGGCGGTCCGCCGGCGACGAGGACGACTCCATCACCCGCGAGTACCGCCCCGGAGACGCCATGCGCCGGGTCCACTGGCGAGCCACCGCCCGGCACGACGAGCTGATGGTCCGCCAGGAGGAGCAACGCTCGCTGCCGCACGCCCGCATCCTGGTCGACACCCTCGCCGACGGCTACCTCGACGCCGACGAAGGCGACGAGAGCGAGGCCTTCGAGTGGGTGGTGCGGATGCTCGCCTCCGTCGCCGTGCATCTGCGCCGGGCCGGCTTCCTCGTCACCGTGCTCGAGACCGGCGACCGTCAACTGCACGTGGAGCGCCGCCGCACCTGGGGCGACGAGGAGTTCCTCGCCGGCCTCGCCCCGTTCGAACTGCAGCCGCATCGGGGGGACCACCGCGACGAGCTCCGGGGCGACGGGCCGCTCATCGCGCTCGCCGGCAACCCCGACGGCGAGACCGCCGACTGGATGCGCCGCCACCGACGCCCCGGCAGCCTCGCGGTCGCCTTCCTCGCCCAGCCGCTGACCGCCATCGACCGCCTCGATCGCACGTTCGCGGGCCCGGCTCGTGGCGGCGACGCTGGGGAGCATCTGCTCGACGACGGCTGGCTGGTGGTGCCCGTGCGTGCCGATGAGGACCACGCGGCCGCCTGGAGCGCCGTGGTCATGGAGACGGGGCGAGCCCGTGGCGCGTGACGACGTCCGTGCGCAACTGAAGCGCACCATCGCGCAGGAGCAGCGCCGCACCGACGGCACCGGCCGCGACACCGGCCGCGACTGGGCCGTCACCGGCCTCATGCTGCTCGCCCTCGGCATCGCGCTCAGCGGGTTCCGCACCGTGCTGCAGGGCGGCAGCTGGTGGATGGCCGCCATGCTCGTCGCCACGACCGTGCTGCTCGCCACCGCCGTCATCCGCTCCCTGGTGCGATTCCGCCTCCTCGCCCTGCTCGCGGGGGCGGCGGCAGGAGCCGGGATGCTCACGCTCCTGTTCGCCGCCGACGTCGCCTGGCTCGGGGTGATCCCCAACCTGCAGGCGCTGCAGCGCTTCGGCGAGCTGGAGCGCGCCGGCGGCGCCTCGATCGCCGGGCAGGGCATCCCGGCGCAGGCCGACGACGGCATCACCTTCCTGGTGTGCCTCGGCGTCGCCGCGCTCGCGTTCGCGATGGAGCTGTTCGCCACCGGAGCGAGGATGCCGGTGCTGAGCGGGCTGAGCCTCCTGGTCGTGCTGCTGGTGCCGGCCATCGTCGACGTGGGTCTGCACGACCCGCTCACGTTCGTGCTGACCGCCGCGGTGTACCTCGGCATCCTGCTGGTCAGCGCCCGCCGCATCCGGTTGCGGCCGGCGCTCGGCGTCGGCGCGGCCGCCCTCGCCGCCACACTGCTGATCCCGCTGGGGCTGCCCCAGGTGCAGCCGCAGGCGCTCGGTGGCAGCGGCGGCGGCGCGAACACGCTCAACCCGATCATCAACCTCGGCAACGATCTGCGGCGCGGCGACCCGGAGATCGCGTACACGTACACGACCAGCGCCGAGGGCGGCGACTACTTCCGCATGACCGCACTCGACGGGTTCGGGGGCGGCGCCTGGTCCCCGGTGAACCGCCCGGACGACGGGGTGGAGCTCAGCGCACTGGGCGGCGCACCGGGTCTGGGCGACGACGTCGCCACCGCATCCGTCACCACCGACGTCGTGATCGGCGACGTCCGCTCGCCGTGGCTGCCCGTGCCGTACGCCGCGCAGCGCATCGAGGGGCTCGAGGGCAGCTGGCGGGTCGATACCGACCGGCTCACGATCGGCACCGGCGACTCCGACATCGAGGGGCAGCGGTACACGGTGGAGAGCGCCGTGCCGCAGCCCACCGTCGAGCAGCTCCGCGCCGCCGGGGACGAGGTGCCGACCGGGTTCGACCGGTACACCGCGCTGCCGGAGTCGATCCCGGATGTGGTGGCTGAGACGGCCGAAGAGGTCGCCGGCACCGCCGAGACCAACTACGACGCGGCGCTGGCCCTGCAGTCCTACTTCCAGAGCGGCGAGTTCGCCTACTCGGAGGAGGCGCCCGTGGAGGGCGGCTACGACGGATCGGGCGCCCGCATCCTCGGCGACTTCCTGCAGATCAAGGCCGGCTACTGCGTGCACTTCTCCTCGGCGATGGCGGCGATGGCGCGCACCCTCGGCATCCCGTCCCGGGTCGCGGTCGGCTTCACGGCCGGCACCGCCGTCACGCAGGACGGCGGTCAGGCGTACCGGGTGACCACGCACGACTACCACTCCTGGCCGGAGCTGTACTTCACCGGCGTGGGCTGGGTGCGGTTCGAGCCGACGCCGGGCCGCGGCGACCAGCCGCAGTTCCCGCTCGCGACCCAGGACGACCCCGCGACCCCGGACGTCGACGAGTCCGCGCCCGTGCCGCCGCCCGCCGCGACGCCGCCGACGACCGCCCCCACGCCGACCGCGGTGCCGGAGGCCGCGA
>DATMVL010000198.1:0-5439 GCA_035563175.1 Rhodoglobus sp.
CGGCCGCGCGGGAGCGGGCCCTGGATGAGATCAGCGCCGCGCGAGCCGACACCAGGCGGGCTGAGACGTCGCCTCTGGGAGAGCTCGACCGGATGACGGCGCTGTCGATGCTCGCCGAGGACCTCGACCGGCTCCACCTCCGGCGGATGCGGGAGCGGACATGACGAAGCCCCGGGATGCTCGCACCCCGGGGCTCCCGTCCGATCAGCGGAACGCGTCCTTGATGTTCTCGCCGGCTTCCTTGAGGTTGCCCTTCATCTGGTCGCCCTTGCCCTCGGCCTGCAGGTCGCGGTCGCCGGTGTGCTCTCCGGTCTCCTCCTTGGCCTTGCCGCCGAGCTGATCCATCTTGTTCTCGATCTTGTCGTCGAGTCCCATGACATGCTCCTCTCTCGTTCTCTGGAATCGACGTTCCTCCGCCAACCTGAGAACGGCAGCCCCCTTGACAGTGAGGCTGCGCGCGGACCCCCTACCCCGGTACTGGTCGAAGTGCGCTCCGTCGGGTGACGATCGGCGCACGGGTGGTCCGTAACGTCGGAGCATGTCCTCCAGCATCCTCGACCGGCCGGGCGCGCAGACGCGCAACGCCAGCGACTACACCGAGCTCTCAGAGCGTGTGAAGGCCGCCGGTCTGCTGCGCCGACGCCCGGTCTGGTACGTGAGCCGCTGCATCCTGCTGGTCCTGGCCTACGTCGGCCTGTTCACGGCGCTGTTCACGCTCGGCTCGTCGCCGTGGCAGCTGCTGGTCGCCGCCGGGTTCGCGGTGCTGTTCACGCAGACCGCGTTCCTCGCCCACGACGGGGCGCACAAGCAGATCTTCACCTCCGGCAAGCGCAACGAGTGGTTCTCGCGCGTGGTCGGCAATCTGTTCGTCGGCCTCAGCTACGGCTGGTGGATGAACAAGCACTCCAAGCACCACGCCAACCCGAACAAGATCGGCAAGGACGGCGACATCCGCCCCGGTGCGATCGTGTTCACCGCTCAGGACGCGGCGGAGATCAAGGGCGTGCGCGCCGCGATCATGGCCAAGCAGCACTGGTTCTTCTTCCCGATCCTCGCGCTCGCCGGTCTCGACCTGCACGTCAACGCCGTCAAGGCGGTGCTGGGTGGCGAGGATGTGAAGTCGCGCGGCTGGGAGGCCGGCCTGCTCGCGGTGCGGCTCATCGGATTCCCGGTGCTGGTGTTCATCGCCGCCGGACCGCTCATGGGGCTGGCGTTCATGGCCGTGCAGATCGCGATCTTCGGCATCACCATGGGCGGCAGCTTCGCGCCGAACCACAAGGGCATGGCCGTCGTGCCGAAGGACATGTCCATCGACTTCCTGCGCCGGCAGACGCTCACCTCCCGCAACATCAGCGGCGGTCTGCCCATCGCGATCGCCATGGGCGGCCTCAACTACCAGATCGAGCACCACCTCTTCCCGAGCATGCCGAGCGCGAACCTCGCGAAGGCCCGGCTCATCGTGAAGGAGTACTGCGCCGAGCGCGAGATCGCCTACACCGAGACGACCCTCGTCGGCTCGTACCGCATCGTGCTGCGCTACCTGCAGCGGGTGGGCCTCAAGCACGCCGACCCGTTCGACTGCCCCACGGCGGCGATGTTCCGCTGACGCCCGCGCGTACGATGCAGGCATGGCGGTGACCACGCTGCGCCCGCGCCTCGAGGCGTGGCTGCGCATCGCCGCGATCATCGCGGCGGTCGCGCTGCTCTCCGTCTCGACGGCGCTCGGCGCCACCATCTACGAGGGCGACATCATCTTCGTGTTCGCCGGCGCCCTGCTGCACGCCGGGGCGGTCGCGGCCGTGCTCGTCCGGCCGCGCACCGCCGCCGTCATGTCGCTGATCGGCGCCCCCATCATCATGCTCGCCGCCCATCACGGCGGCCTCGCCCCGTGGCCCTGGGCGGTCACCACCATGATCACGCAGGCGCTGGTGCTCGCCGGCGTGGGCTTCCGCGCCCGCTCCCGCTACGGCGTCGCGACGCTCGCCCTGAGCGTGCTGATCTCCGGCCTCATCTCGATGTGGATCGAGCCCGTCCACAGCCAGGATGCGGTGGCGGTCGATCTGGTGGTGTTCACCACGGTCGGCGGCGTCGGCCTGATCGCCGGCATCGTGCTGCGGGAGTGGGGCACGATCAGCGCCCAGCTCGCGGCGCAGCGGCGTCTCACCGACGACGAGCGCGCTCGCCGGCTGATGGCCGAGGAGAAGACCCGCATCGCCCGCGAGCTGCACGACGTGATCGCGCACAGCATGTCGATCATCTCGGTGCAGGCCACGAGCGCGCCGTTCCGGCACCCGCAGGCCGACCTCGCCCTGCGGCGGGAGTTCGAGGACATCGCCACGTCGAGCCGGCGCGCGCTCGCCGAGATGCGATCGCTGCTCGGGGTGCTGCGGGATCCCGACGCCCCGATCGCCCGCACCCCGCAGCCGCACCTCTCGGGCATCCCCGAACTGGTCGCGCAATCGGAGCGCTCCGGGGTGGACATCCGGCTGCTCGGCGCCGAGTGCCTCACCGACGACGGGGTGAGCGAGGTCACCGGCCTGACCGCGTACCGCATCGTGCAGGAGGCGCTCAGCAACGTCATCCGCCACGCCCCGGACACCCCGGTGACCGTCCGGATCACGCGCGACCGTGACCTCGGCATCGCGGTCGAGAACGGTCCCGGTGAGCGGGTGGGCGCGGCCGACGCACCCGGGCTCGGACTGCTGGGCATGCGCGAGCGGGCCGCGAGCGTCGGCGGCACCTTCGCCTACGGCCCCACCGCCGTCGGCGGCTACGAGGTGCGGGCGACGCTGCCGCTGGTGCCCGAGGAGGCGACCGCGTGAGCATCAGGGTGATCATCGCCGACGATCAGGGCATGGTTCGAGCCGGCTTCGCGGCGCTGCTGAACGCCGACCCCGGCATCGAGGTCGTCGGCGAGGCGACCGACGGCGCCGAGGCGGTGGCGCTGACCCGCAGCACCGCGCCCGACGTGGTGCTGATGGACGTGCGGATGCCGAACCTCGACGGCATCGAGGCGACCCGTCAGCTGATGGCCGAGGGCTCGCCGGCGCGGGTGCTCATGCTCACCACGTTCGACATCGACGAGTACGTCTACGAGGCGATCCGGGCCGGCGCGAGCGGGTTCCTGCTGAAGGATGCGCTGCCCGACGAACTCATCGGCGCGGTGCGCACCGTCGCCCGAGGCGACGCGCTGCTCGCGCCGGCGGTGACGCGGCGGATGATCGAGCACTTCGTCGCGGTCGCAGCGCCGACACCGGCTCCGCCCTCGCTCGACGCGCTCACCCCCCGCGAGCGCGAGGTGCTCGCGCTCATCGCCCGCGGCCGCTCCAACGCCGAGATCGCCGCCGACCTGGTGCTCGCCGAGCAGACCGTGAAATCGCACGTCAGCCGCATCCTGACGAAGCTGAGGCTCCGCGACCGCTCCCAGGCCGTCGTCGTCGCATACGAATCGGGCCTCGTGGTCGCGCGCCCCCAGTAGGCTCGGGCGGTGCATCCGCTCGACCGCGTACCCCCGCCGGTGCTCGCGGTCGCGGCGATCGTGTCCGTGCAGTTCAGCAACGCCTTCGCCCGCACGTACTTCGAGTCCACGGGCCCGCTCGGCGCCGCGACGCTGAGGCTGATCTTCGCCACCGCCCTGCTGCTGCTGATCGTGCGGCCGCGGGTGCGGGGCTGGGATCGCCGCACATGGCTCACCGTCGTCGCGCTCGGACTGGGGCTCGGCGGCATGAACAGCTTCATCTACCTGGCGATCGACGCCATCCCGATCGGCGTCGCCGTCACGGTCGAGTTCCTCGGCCCGCTCGCCGTGGCGCTGGTGCAGGTGCGCCGCTGGGCCGACGCGGCCTGGGCGTTGCTCGCACTCGCCGGCGTGGTGCTGCTCGGCTTCGACGAGAGCGCCGCGCTCTCGTGGGTCGGCCTGCTGCTCGCCGCCGCCGCGGGCGCGTTCTGGGCCGCCTACATCGTCACCAGCTCGCGCCTGGGTGCCACGCAGAACGGGCTGCACCCGCTCGCGGTCGCGATGGTCGTCGCCATGCTGGTCGTGACCCCGTTCGGTGCGGCGGACGCGGCGGCCGCCGTCGTCGCTCAGCCGTGGCTGGTGGTCCTGTTCCTGCTCGTCGCCGCCGGCACCTCCGCCATCCCCTACGCACTGGAGTACGTGGCGCTGCGGCGCATGCCCACCCGGGTGTTCGGCATCCTCTCCAGCCTCGGCCCGGCCATGGCCGCCCTCGCCGGACTGGTGGTGCTACGGCAGCAGCTCGGGTGGACGCAGCTGCTGGCGCTCGTGCTCGTCACCGTGGCGAGCGTCGGGGTGACGCTGACCGCCCGGCGGACGCCGCCCGCGCCGGTGCTCGACTGAGCGTCAGCGCTCCGGCATCACGAGCTGCATCGTGTCGCTCTGCCGAGCCGCGAACGACCGGGCGGTCGCACGGACCGTCCGCTGCATCGCCGCGACCGCAGGCGCCGGCGCCACGTCGGCCGGCGCCGCCAGGCTGATGGTGCGGGTCAGCCGCGGGCGCGACAGCCGCACCGACCGGAGCCCAGGGCGATCGACGAGCACCATGGCCGGCACGATCGCGACGCCGAGCCCGCGTTCAGCGAACCGGAGCACCGCATCCATCTCCGCGCCCTCCACCGCCACGGTCGGGGTCAGCCCCGCCGACCGGAACGCCGCGTCCGTGGTGGCGCGCAGGTCGTAGCCGGAGCTGAAGACGACCTGCGGCAGCGCGGCCACGCGCGACAGCGGGATCGCGTCGCCGTCGACGATCGGCGGCCGCGACGCGGCGGAGACGACCACCAGCTCCTCGGTGAGCAGCGGGGCCAGCGTCAGACCGGGTGCGGGGCGCCGCTCGGAGGTCGTCACCAGGGCGAGGTCGAGCTCTCCGCCGGCCAGCTCGGCCATGAGGTCGCGCGACCCACGCTCGGAGAGGTGCAGTTCGATGCCCGGGTGCTGGTCGTGGAACGCGTGCAGCGCCTCGGCGACCAGCGAGATGCACAGCGTGGGCGTCGCCCCGAGTCGCACCCGGCCGCGCCGCAGCCCGGCGAGCTCGGCCATCTCGCGGCGCACCGAGTCGGCATCGGCGAGCATCCGGCGCGCGAGCGGCAGCAGCGACTCCCCCGCCGCCGTCAGCGTCACCTCCCCCGGCGCCCGACGGAACAATTCGGCTCCGAGGTCGCGTTCGAGCGCCGCGATCTGGCGGCTGAGCGACGGCTGCGCGAGGTGCAGGTGCTCCGCGGCCCGGGTGAAGTGGCCGAGCCTGGCGACTTCGACGAAGCTCCTCAGCTGCTCCAGGTTCATGCGCTCAGGCTATCGGGTCGACTCGAACTATGCATTGGAGTAATCACCTCACGATGTCTAGCGTTGATGGCATGTCCGCACCAGAACGCCTGATCTCCACCACCGTGCTCGTCATCGGTACCGGCGGCTCCGGCCTGCGCGCC
>DATMVL010000199.1:0-2770 GCA_035563175.1 Rhodoglobus sp.
ACCGTGCCGGCGCCGACGAGGAAGCCGGGCACCCGGGCGGCGGCGCGGATCGCGTCGACGCCGGCGGGGGTGCGCAGGGTGATCTCGGCGCAGCCGATGCCGCCCGCGGCGAGGGCCCCGGCGAGATCGGGTGCGGCGGCCGCGTCGTCGATCACGACGACGGGCACGATGCGCTGGCCGGAGAGGACGGGAGCCGGGTCGACGGGCGTTGCGGTCACGCTCCGAGCCTACGGCCGGTCAGCTGCGCCCCACCGCCCGTGCGGCCGCGGTCGCGGTGCGGATGCCGTCGCGCCACCGCGGTCCGTGTCCGGTGAGCACCACCCGGGCCTCGGTCTCGTCGAGGGTGTCGAGCGCCTGGAACGCGAGCTCGAAGTCCGCCGTCGCGGCGCCCGACACCACCTGCGGGCCGCCTTCGCCGGTGTACGGGTTGAAGGTGACGATGGCGTCGCCGGTGATGACGGTGTCGCGGTCGGGCAGGTGCAGGGCGCAGTGCCCGAACGTGTGACCGGGCGTGAACACCACGCGCGGATGGCCGGGCACGTCGAGCGTCTCGCCCGCCTCGAGCGGGATCAGCTCGTCGACGCCGCGCACGTTCAGAGCGCCGGCGCCGACCATGCGCCCGAGCACCGGCAGGCTCGCCGGGTACCGCAGCGGGTACCGCAGCCGCGGCGACTCGTGCGCGTAGTGATACGGGTGCCGGGCGATGAAGGAGTCGGCGGCGTGCCCCCACAGCGGCACGCCCCACTCGTCGCGGATGCGGTGAGCGAACCCCAGGTGGTCGAAGTGCGCGTGCGTGAGCACGACCGCGCGCACATCGGCCTGGCTGCGGCCGATCGCCTCGAGCGCTTTCGGCAGCAGCCGCCAGGTCGCCGGGAAGGCGGTGTCCACGACGGTGACGCCGTCGTCGTCCACGAGCAGGTAGCTGTTCACGTACGCGTGCTCCAGCTGGTGCACGCCGGGAGCTACGTCACGGATGAGGGTCGGGCCGCCGGGTCGTCTCGCCATGGTGCGACGCTAGGGCGGGCATCCGTCGCCGTCACGGGGTTGCGGATGCCCGCCCTGGGGTCTACTCGATGCCGAGCTTGTCCTGCACGGCGCCCGCCGCCTTCTCGACGACGTTCGGCAGCTCGGTGGTGCCGTAGTAGCGCGAGTCGGGGTGGGTGTGCGGCGGCATCGGCGCCGTGGTGGTCGGGCCGTCGTGGTACGTGAACTCGCCCTTGCCGTCCGGGGTCGGACCGGATGCCCAGCGGCCCTCGCTGGCGGCCGCGCCGTCGGAGAAGTTCAGGTACTGGTAGGCGACCTCGTTGGCCTGCTTCGCCTCCGGGAAGTTGTTGGGCACGGGCAGACCCTCGATCCCCTCCTCCTGCAGCTCGGCGGCGGCAGCGATCCACTGGTTCTGATGCATGGTGTCGCGGGCGATGAGGAAGCCGAGCAGGTCGCGCACGCCCTTGTCCTCGGTCATGTGGTACAGCCGGGCGGCCTGCACCCGGCCCTGCATCTCGGCGTTCGCGTTCGCCGTGAAGTCGGCGAGCATGTTGCCGCTCGCGGTGATGTACGAGCCCTGCCACGGGTTCCCGTTGCTGTCGACCGGGCGCGCGCCCGCGCCGGCCACGATCGCGTGCTGCACGTCCATGCCGCCGATCACCGCGGCCACGGTCGGGTCGTTCTGCACCGCATCCTCGGTCACACCGAGCGGCGCCTTCTCGAGCAGCTGCGCGATCATGATGGCGAGCATCTCGACGTGCCCCATCTCCTCGGCGCCGATGCCGTACAGCAGGTCGCGGTACTTGCCGGGGATGTGCGAGTTCCAGGCCTGGAAGCCGTACTGCATCGCGACGCTGATCTCGCCGTACTGGCCGCCGAGCACCTCCTGGAGCTTGCGCGCGTAGACCGCGTCCGGCTTGTCGGGCTTCGCGGCATGCTGCAGCTCCTGACGGTGGAAGAACATGGGTGACCTCCTGTGGTGTCGGTTACGGACGCGGCCACCGTAAGCACGCCCTCGAATCCGATGTCATGCCTTGCGCGATCAAGGAGCGTCCCTCACAATCGCGGGGCCGGCGCATACGCGCTCGGGGAAGACGCGGCAAGCCCTCCGCCGCGTCGGCGTCGGTCTCTAACGTGATGCCATGAGCACCACGCCTCACCTGCCGATGCGGGTGATCGAGCGGGCGGTCTACACCGGCCCGCACCGTTACAGCCGCACACCGATGGTGAGGATCCGCCTCGACCTCGGGGGCCTGCGCGACCGACCGACCACGAAGCTGCACGGCTTCACCGACCGCCTGCTCGACGCGGTGCCGGCCCTGCTGCTGCACGGCTGCAGCGTCGGCCGCTCCGGCGGCTTCGTGGCCCGCATGCGCGGTGGCACCTGGGTCGGGCACGTGATCGAGCACGTCGCGCTGGCGCTGCAGAATCTCGCCGGCCACACGGTCACGCGCGGCAAGACGCGGGCGGTGCCCGGGCACCCCGGCTGGTTCGACGTGATGTTCGCCTACCGCGACCCGGCCGTCGCGCTCGCCGCGGGCCGGCTCGCCATCGAACTCGTCGACGGCATGCTGCCGCCCGGCCTCGCCGGCACCGAGGGCCTCGGCAAGCTCGGGCCGCAGCTTCAGCGCTCGACGGACGACGGCACGGTGCACGGGATGTCCGCCCTGCGCGCGCTGGTCGAGTCGCGAGCGCTCGGGCCCACCACCGCATCGCTCATGGAGGCCGCACGCCGGCGCGCCATCCCCGTCGAGCACGACGAGCTGCGCCGGGTGCTGCGCCTCGG
>DATMVL010000200.1:0-2340 GCA_035563175.1 Rhodoglobus sp.
GGCGGCGTCGAGGCGGTCCAGATGAACGGCCGACGGCGCGAACACCGCCGCGGACTCGCCATCGTGCTCCCGCTCCCGCTCCCGCGCTCGCTCGAGCACGAGCACGAGCGCGCCGCTGCTCCAGCGCCCGTCGCGCGCGACTCCGGGGACGCGATTGAGGCCGGCGACGGCCGCCGAAAAACGCGTGGCCGGCGCGGCCAGCACGTCGCGGACGGGCCCCGACTGGGTCACGCGCCCCTGCTCGAGCACGACGAGCCCGCTCGCCAGGGCGACCGCGTCGACGGCGTCGTGCGTCGCGACGATCGCGGTGGTGCGCGTCGCCGACAGCTGCTCGTGCACGAGCGCGCGCACGTCGCCGGCGGTCTCGGCGTCGAGCGAGGTCAGCGGCTCGTCCAGGAGCAGCACGTCCGGAGTCGTCGCGAGCGCGCGTGCGAGCGCGACGCGCTGCTGCTGCCCGCCCGACAGCTGTGCCGGGCGCCGTTCGGCGAGCTTTTCGAGTCCGACGCGACCGAGCCAGTCATCGGCCGCGGCTGCGGCATCCGTCTTCGTCATCCCGTGCGCGCGGAGACCGAACGCGACGTTCGCGCGGGCGGTGAGGTGCGGGAAAAGGCGCGGGTCCTGTCCGAGCAGCACGACGCCGCGCCGCGCGGGAGGAACGCTCCGGGTGCCGGGCGCATCCACCGTGCGGGGGCCGAGGCGCACATGCCCGCGGTGGAGCCTGAGGAGTCCGGCAAGCACACCCAGCAGCGTCGACTTGCCCGCTCCGCTCGGGCCCATCAGCGCCAGAACATCGCCCGGAGCGGCCTCGAGCCTCGCGTCGAGGACGAACCCTGGCCGCTCGACCACGACGTGGGCGTCCAGGCCCGCACCAGCCCGGGCGTCGCGCGCGTCCACGGTCGTCGCGGCGCCTCCGTGCGCCGTCATCGTGGCGCCTACGCCCGCCAGGCCCGCACGAGCAGCAGCACGCCGACCGCCGTGACGAGCAGCAGCAGCGACAGTGCCACCGCGGTTCCCTGCGAGACGCCCGCGCCGTTGAACGCGGTGTAGATCGCCAGCGGCATCGTCTGCGTGACCCCGGGTGCGTTGCCGGCGAAGAGCGCGGTCGCGCCGAACTCGCCGATGGCGCGGGCGAAGCACAGCACGATGCCGGCGACGAGTCCCGGCGCCGCGAGCGGGAGTGTGACACGCGTCAGGATCGTCCAGTGACCGGCGCCGAGACCCGCCGCGGCCTGCTCGTACCCGACGCCGGTGGCCCGCAGCGAGCCCTCGAGCGCGAGCACGAGGAACGGCAGCGCGACGAACGTCTGCGCCAGCACGACGGCGGCGGTGGTGAAGGGAATGCGGATGCCCCACTCGGCGAGCGCACCGCCGAGCACGCTCGTGCGCCCGAAGAGGAACAGCATCGCCACGCCGCCGACCATCGGCGGAAGCACGAGCGGGACCGTGACGGCGGCCCGCAGCACCGCCGCCGTGCGCGGGGTGCTGCGCGCGATGAGCAGGGCGAGCGGAACCCCCAGCACGACGCACGCGAGAGTCGCGACGGCGCCGGTGGCGAGCGACAGACCGAGGGCCGACAGTGCCTGCGGAGACGAGATGTCGCTCCACAGCGTCGCCCACTCCACGCGGGCGACGAGCGCACCCAGCGGCAGCACGAGGAGGGCGAGGCCGACGAACGCCGGCACGGCGAGCACCCGCGGCACGAAGCCCGCGCGTTCGCCGCGGTCGCTGCGTGCTCCTTCCGTCAACGGGGCGCTCATGGCGCGCCGAATCCCCGCTCGGCGAGGACCGCACGCCCGTCCTCCGAGGTCACGAACTCGACGAACGCGTCGGCTGCCTGCGGGTTCGCCGCCTCCGCGAGTTCAGCGATCGGGTACCGGTTCACGGCACGCTCGGCGCCGGCAGCGGCGACCGCGGTGACGGCGGCGTCGCCCCGCACGTCGGTGGCGTAGACGAGTCCCGCGTCGGCTTCGCCCGTGGCGACCTTGGTGAGCACGGCCGTGACGTTCTGCTCGAGGCTCGCAGGCGTGACGGTGACCGCGTTGCCGGCGAGGAGAGTGGCGGATGCCGCTCCGCACGGCACCTCGGGAGCGCACAGGACGACCGTCAGCGCGGGGTCGGCGAGGTCTTCGATCGCCTCCACTGCGCCGGGGTTCTCGCGTGGAACGGCGATCACCAGCGTGTTGCTCGCGAACAGGACCGGGTCGGTCGCGAGGCCGGCATCGGCGACGCGTCGCATGGTGGTCTCATCCGCCGCCGCGAACACATCGGCGGGGGCGCCCTCGATGAGCTGCGTCGCCAGCGTGCTCGAGCCGTCGTACGAGATGGGCAGCACATCGAGCG
>DATMVL010000201.1:0-8027 GCA_035563175.1 Rhodoglobus sp.
GGGCCGCGCGGAGGCGGTCGACCGGATCGTTGGTGCTCATGAGCTCGTGGTACACCCCCCGGGACTTGAACCCGGAACCCACTGATTAAGAGTCAGTTGCTCTGCCAATTGAGCTAGAGGTGCGCGGCCGGAGAACCGGACCGGGCATCAACATTACCATGATCAGACCATGAGCGATCGACTCTCGGCCGGCGACCCGGCGCCCGACTTCACATTGACCGATCAGGACGGGGCGCAGCACTCGCTCGCCGAGCTGCGCGGGCAGCGCGTCATCGTCTACTGCTACCCCGCGGCCATGACCGAGGGATGCACGAAGCAGGCCTGCGACTTCCGCGACAACCTCAATTCGCTCAAGAGCGCCGGCTACACCGTCGTCGGCATCTCACCCGACGAGCCCGCCAAGCTGGCGCAGTTCCGGGAGCGGGATCACCTGAACTTCACGCTGCTGAGCGACCCGGCGCACGAGGTGCTCGAGCGCTACGGCGCCTGGGGCGAGAAGCAGCTCTACGGCAAGACGGTGGTGGGCGTGATCCGGTCCACCTTCGTGCTCGACCAGGACGGGGTCATCCAGCTGCCGCTGTACAACGTGAAGGCCACCGGGCACGTGGCGATGTTGCGGAAGAAGCTCGCCCTAACCTGAAGCCCGCGCATCCGCAACCCATACGCCCTTCACAGGTTGACGGGTCAACCTTGGGGAGATGGTTCTCGCACGACTCCCGCGCCCGAGGTTCCTCCGCGGGCCGGCGTTGGAACGGCCGCTGGTCGCTCCGGTGATCCGCACGCCCCGGCTCGAGCTGCGGCCCCATCGCCTCGAGGACGGGCCCGACCGGTACGCGCTGCAGACGAACCCGGATGTGCTCCGGTACCTCGACTGGCCGCAGCGTTCGCCCGAGGAGTCGTTCGAGCACCTCGCCCACCGCACCCGGCACACCGTGCTCGCCCAGCGCGACGACTTCCTGGCGCTCGCCGTCGACCGCGACGGTCACCTGGTCGGCGACATCGGCCTGCATCTGCGCGAGGTCGAGGAGCCGGAGCGCGCGGTCGAGATCAGCTGGATCATCGACCCGCGGCAGAGCCGACGCGGTCTGGCGACAGAGGCGGCGACGGCCGCGCTCGATCTCGTGTTCGACGAGCTGCACGCCAAGCGGGTCATCGCGAAGATCGATCCCGAGAACAAGCGCTCGATCGCGCTCGCCCGCCGGCTGCGGTTCCGTAAGACCGCGGCCGACACCTACGTCACGACGCCCGAACTGCGCGAGGGCACCGGACCGTCAGCGGTCGTCCCGGCGCGTGGTGAAGGCGACGACCGGGCGGCTTAGCAGCAGCACGATCCCCACGATCGAGGGGATGAGCAGCAGCCATCCGATGTCCGGGCGCGCGAACATCCCCTGGAATGCGCCGATGGCGACGGCGATCTGCAGCAGCTGCCAGACCATGATCGCGCTTCGCACCCACGAGCGCCCGCGCAGCAGCCCGAGCCCCGCAGCGGCCAGCCAGACCGCAGCCAGCACCGCGAGCGCGATCAGCCCGATGGAGGATGCGACGCTTCCCGCCTGCGCTCCGAACAGCTCGATGATGAGCACCGCGGCTCCGGCGCCGAGCAGTGCGACCTCGGCGAAGACCAGCACGGCGAGCACGACCACGAGGGGGTGACGCGTCACCGGAAGGTCATTCACAGTTCATCCAAAGGGAGAAAATCATTGATTCGCATCTACCGCTATGAGAGTCTATTCGAGGTCGTTTTTCCCGGCTCCCAGTGTCGCGAGCGGGTCGCAGAACGTACGAACCCGAGTCTCATCGAGTCATCTGAGACCTCTCTTCGGCGGTGCCCATGCATCGTCGCGCACTGAAGGAGCACCGATACATGGATTGGCGTGACAAGGCTGCCTGCCTCACCGCAGACCCCGAGCTGTTCTTCCCGGTCGGCAACACCGGCCCGGCCGTCGACCAGATCGAGAAGGCCAAGGCCGTCTGCGCACGCTGCTCCGTCACCGAGATGTGCCTCCAGTACGCGCTCGACACCTCGCAGGACTCCGGCGTCTGGGGCGGCCTGAGCGAGGACGAGCGCCGCGCGCTCAAGCGCCGCGCCGCCCGCGCCCGCCGCGCATCCTGAGCTAGACCTTCGCGGCCGCGGGCCGCAGCGACTCCTGCCGCGACAGCCACTCCATCGGCACCTCGATGGTCACCTCGGTGCCGCTGCCGACGAGCGTGTGCCAGTCGATGGTGCCGCCCAGCTCTCCCTGGATCAGGGTGCGCACGATCTGCGTGCCGAGCCCGGATCCGACCTTGCCCTCGGGCAGGCCCGAGCCGTTGTCGATCACGCGCACGGTGAGCTTGCTGTCCGTGCGCTTCGCCGCGATCTCGACCCGTCCGTCGGCCTGACCGGCGAGCCCGTGCTCCACCGCGTTGGTCACGAGCTCCGTGAGCGCCAGCGAGAGCGGCGTCGCGTACTCGGTCGGCAGGGCGCCGAAGCTGCCGGTGAACTTCGGCCGCACGGTCGTGTTGTGCGTCGAGGCGACCTCGGCCACCAGCAGCAGCACCCGGTCGAACACGGCGTCGAAGTCGACGTTCTGGCTGAGCCCCTCACTGAGCGTGTCGTGCACGACCGCGATGGCGGTGACACGGCGCATGGCCTGCCCGAGCGCCTCCTTGGCGACCTCGCTGTGGGTGCTGCGCGCCTGGATGCGCAGCAGCGACGCCACCGTCTGCAGGTTGTTCTTCACGCGGTGGTGGATCTCGCGGATCGTCGCGTCCTTGGTGATGAGCTCCCGCTCCTGGTGCCGCACCTCGGTCACGTCGCGGCACAGCACGATCGCGCCGATCCGCTCCCCGTGCAGCCGGAGCGGGATGGCCCTGAGGGTGATGGTGACCCCGCGTGCCTCGATGTCGGTGCGCCACGGCGCCCGGCCGGTGACCACGAGCGGCAGCGATTCGTCGACGGTGAGCTGCCCGCTGATCAGCCCCGTGGTGACCTCGGCGAGCGATTCCCCCTCGAGCTCCTGACCGAAGCCGATGCGGTTGAAGGCCGACAGCGCGTTCGGTGACGCGAAGGTGACGACCCCGTCGACATCCAGTCTGATCAGACCGTCGGATGCCCGGGGCGCGCCACGGCGCGGGCCGCTCGGAGCCCCGAGGTCGGGGAAGTCGCCGGCGGCGATCATCGCGAACAGGTCGTTCGCGCACTCGTTGAAGGTCAGCTCCTGACGGGAGGGCGTGCGCGCCTCGCTCAGGTTCGTGTGCCGGGTGATGACCGCGATCGGATGCTCGGTGGTGGCCTTGCCGCTGGGGCTGAGCCTGCGCAGCACCGGCACCGCCCGCACCCGCGTGGGGGTCTCCTCGTACCAGTCCGGTGCGGCGGTGTCGATGATGCGCTCCGACTGGAACGCCTCGGTCACCTGCGCGCGCCACTCCGGCTTGATCTCCTGCCCGACGAAGTCGCGATAGAACAGCGTCGCCGAGCTGGAGGGCCGGGCGTGCGCGACGGCGACGAAGCTGTCGTGCGCGCTCGGCACCCACAGCACGATGTCGGCGAAGGCCAGGTCGGCGAGCAGCTGCCAGTCGCCGACGAGCAGGTGCAGCCACTCGATGTCGGCATCGCTCGACCGACCCTGGGCATGCACGAGTTCGCTGAGGGTCGACACGACCCCCAGCGTACCCGCGTGCTACCGGGCGCTCTCCCACGCCGCGAGGGCGTCCTCGAGCGCGTACACTCCGTCGATGATCGTCTGACCGGCGGCCGCGCAATCCTCCGTGGTCTCCCAGTTGCACTCGGCGTCGGTCCACTCCGTGGCGGCGGCCTTCGACTCGTCGACGGCGGCGAACACCTCGTCGAGCTCGCCCGAGCCGGGCTGGTAGTCGGTGAGGATCGCCTCGTACGTCTGGATGGTCAGGGCGCCGGTGCTCAGGTACGTCGAGCACATGGTGCCGCCGTCGACGGCGGCCTGCACGGTGCAGTCCTCGCCCTCCCACTGCTCGATGAGCGTGGCGGTGGACGAGCGGTTGCCGGCCACGACCTCGTCGAGGAACGTGGTGTCGATGACGCCGGGCTGCTCGGTGGCGGGGGCGTCGATCGGGGCGGGGTCGCTGGCGGGCCCGGGGGCCGGGGCGGACGGGGCGCAGCCGGCGAGACCGGCGAGGACGATGGATGCGGCGGCGGCCGCGGCGAGGCGGGTGCGGAAGTTCATGACCGTTACGCTACGGACGCTTGCACCGCCCGACCCGGGGCCGGAGGGCGGCGCAATCCTCCTGCAATTCAGGCCGGCAGGCCGCGGACGAGCTCCAGCACCTCGCCGAAGGACAGGGTGCGGCCGTGCGCGTAGGCGCGCTCGAACGCCTCCTCGCTGAGCCCGGCGCGGACCCGGTCGCGGTAACCCTGCGCCTCGGCGCCCTCGGCGGTCAGCGGGTTGTAGCTGTACCGCTCGCCGATGCGGTCCACCGCGCCGAGCACGGTGGCGCCGACGGCATGCCGCTCGACCGCCGAGGTGGCGGCGGCGAGGGCGTGCAGCAGTGCGAGTGCGCTGGTCGGATCCTCGGCGACGAGCGCCTGCACCGCGCCGTTGCGCAGGATGCCGACGGCCTCCCGGCCACGGCGCACGTCGATGAGCACCTTGCCGACGATGTACGTCGCCGACGTCGCGATCCACTGGTAGCCCACGCCGGCGGCGAGCTCGTGCGCCTTCCCGAGCGTCTCGAGGGCGGCGGCGGGCTTGCCGAGGCCGCGCAGCATCTGCCCGTGCCCCATCAGCACCTGCGCCTTGATGCCGTCGTCGGTCGACCGGTCCGCGAGTTCGAGCGCCCTCGTCATGAGCTGCTCGGCGGCCTCGGCCTCGCCGAAGAGCGACAACCCGTAGGCGTCGTTCGACAGCGCGACGGCCTCGGCGTCGATGTCGTCGTTCGCGTTCGCGATCGCGGCCGCGCGGCGGGTGTGCCCGAATGCGGTCTGCGCGTCGCCGGTCTGGTAGCTCAGCAGCATGGCGCCGAGGTTCGCGCGGGCCTCGATGAACGGGTCGGTCTCCCCCGGCACCTCGAACGCCCGGCTCGCGGCGCGCACGCCCTCGGCGAGCAGGCCGCGGTGGAACCAGTGCATCGCCTGCCCGGCCACGAGCATCATGGCGGCGGTGCGGTCGGATGCCGCGATCGCCGAGTCCAGGGCCGCCGACAGATCCGGCCGCGCCGCGTCCAGTTCCGCGTGGGCGGAGCGGGCATCCCGCGTGGTCACCAGCGCGGCGCGCTGCAGCGCGAAGCCGCCCATCCACGCGCGGTGCCGGGCCGACCAGGCGGCGTCGTCCACCGCATCCGTCTCGGCCCGCACCACCTGGCGGATCGACTCGAGCAGCCGGTACCGGCGCTGACCGGTGCCGCTGTCGGTGACGGCCACGAGCGACTTCTGCACCAGCGCGATGAGCAGCTCGCGCACACTGGCGCGGTCGAGGCCGACGCAGATGCCCTCGACGGCGTCCACGGTGAACGGCCCGACGAAGCGGGCGAGCTGGGCGAGCAGGTCGCGCTCCGCGGCGGTGAGCCGCGAGGTGCTCCACGCGATGGCCGAGGCCAGGCTGCCGTGCCGGTCGGCGCCCGGGGTGCCGAGCCCGGCATCCTTCGCGATGGATTCGGCGAGCTCGTCGAGGGTGAGCGCGTCGAGGCGCGATGCGGCGAGCTCGAGCGCCAGCGGCACGCCGTCGAGCATGCGGCAGATCTCGGTGACCCGGCCGACGGTCTCCGCGGTGAGCTCGAACAGCGGGTCGGCGTCGGCGGCGCGCTGGGCGAAGAGCTCCACCGCGTCGTCGCGGTCGTCGCCTTCGAGGCCGTCGAGGCGCACCAGGCGCTCCCCCGCGATCCGGAGGGGTTCGCGCGAGGTCACCATGACGGTGAGGCCCTCCACGCGGGAGAGCAGGCCCTCGACGAGTTCGCGCGCGGCGGGCAGCACGTGCTCGGCGTTGTCGAGCACCAGCAGCGCCCGTCGGCCCCGCAGGCGGGTGCCGATCGCGTCGATGTCGTGCCCCGCGGCCCCGACGAGGTCGGCGACGACGGCGAGCACGCCGCCGCGGTCGTCGACCGTCGTGAGGTCGGCCATCCACTGCTCGTCGTCGTCGTCGGTGGTGGCCTGGCGGGCCACCTCGGTGACGAGGCGGGTCTTGCCGACGCCGGCGGTGCCGACGACGGTGGTCAGCCGCGACTGGGTGCGGGCGCGAGCGAGGGCCTTGATGTCGGCGCGACGGCCGACCAGCCGGGTGAGCGGGATCGGCACGCCCGTCCGCTGCACGGCGGACTCGGTGCCCCGCGACGTGCCGAGCACCTCGGGATCCTGCCGCACGATCGCGGACCGCAGGTCACGCAGCTCGGGGGTCGGGTCGAGCCCCTGTGCGTCGGCGAGACGCTGGCTGAAGTCGTCGATGGCCCGCAGCGCGTCAGAGGTGCGCCCGGTGCGCGCGTAGGCGGTCGCGAGCAGCGCCACCGGCCGCTCATGCAGCGGGTTGGCGTCGACGACCGCCTCGATGCCGAGGGCGGCGATCGCGTGATCGCCACGGGCGAGCCGCAGCTCGGCGAGCGCCTCGCCGGCTCGGCGACGGTCGTCGTGCAGCTGGGCGCGGGCCTCGTGCAGGAACGGGAACGTGTCGAGGTCGGCCAGCGGATCGCCCAGCCACATCGCCTCGGCCTCACTGAGCGCGGCGAAGCTCTCCGGCTCGGCGACACCCGGCCGGACGGCGCCGGCGACCAGCTCGCTGAACCGCGCGGCATCCACGTGGTCGTCGTCCACCTGCAGCATGTAGCCGCGGCGCCCGCCCTGCATCGCGTCGCCGAGCACCCCGGACCGCAGGCGCGACACGTGGGCGCGCAGGCTCGACAGGATGGTCTCGGGGGCGTCGCCCCAGATGTCGTGGATGAGCTCCTCCGGCGTCACGTACTCGCCGGGGGTCAGCGCGAGCCTCGCGACGATCGCACGCGGGATCTCCCCGCCGATGGGGACGACCAGGTCGCCGGAACGCACGGTCACTGGGCCCAGCAGAGAGACGCTGAGCTGATCGGGGTCGCTCACAGAACGAGAATAGGGCTCACCCGGCGTGAATCGAACTCAGCTTCGGGAGAGCGAACCGTCGCGGCCGCGCTTCCTGCTCCGGTGCGAAGCGCGCCGCGACCATCGACCGGATCGCGGCCCGAGCCGGGGAGCGCGGGGCGCTGTCGGCGAGCGTGCGGCCGCTCAGCACCGCGCCGTCCACACCCGACTGGTCGTGCGGCACCAGCACCGGCGATTCGATGCCGCCGAACCGCGAGAGCGTCTGCACCACCTGCCCGTGCGGATTCATGCCGATCGCGCTCGCGCGCACCTTGTTCATCACGACGGTGATGTCGCGGGTGCTCGCCGTCTCGAGCAGATCGACGTGCGCGCGCAGGAAGCGCGACAGGCCAACCGGGTCGGCGGCACCGACCGCGACGACCGCGTCCGCCTCGTGCACGGCGGTCACGGCGGCGGCGTTGCGCCGGGGCGCGTACAGATCGCTCGAGATCTCCTCGTCGCTCTCGAGGCTCGCCGCGACGTCGAGCACGGTGAAATCGGCCCAGGTGCGGCACGCGCGGACGACCGCGGCGACCCGCTCCCCCGACAGCTCCGGCCAGCGGCTCGGCCGGCCGATGCCGGTGAGCACGTCGAAGCCGCCGAGCGTCGATTCGTAGCGCTGGGCGATGCGGTCCAGCTCCGCGGTGTCGAGCGCCTCGGCACCCGCCAGCCGGCACGCGGCCGCGAAGCCGGGCGCCTCGTCGAGCATGCCGAGCGTGGGCGCGACGGAGGCGCCGTGGGTGTCGACGTCGGCGAGCGCGACCCGATGCCCGAGCGCGGCGAGCTCGGCGGCGATGCCGATCGCGATGGTCGTCCGGCCCGGCGCGCCCGCGGGGCCCCAGACCGCGATCACGGTTCCCCGGCGCGGTGCTGCCTGCCGCGGCTCGGGCCGGCCGGCACCCAGGGCGGCCTCGATCTCGGGCCAGGCTGCGCCGGCATCCGCCGTCTCGTACAGCCCGAGCGCCGCCGCCTG
>DATMVL010000202.1:0-5325 GCA_035563175.1 Rhodoglobus sp.
GGATCTCCGTCATCGGCAACCAGGTGGCCCGCAACGAGATGGGCATCGTCGTCACCTCCGGCGCCGCCGCGGTCGTCATCCGCGACAACGACGTGGTCGACTCGGCGAATCAGGGCATCGCCCTGCGCGATGCGGGGACGGACGCGAGCGTCACCGACAACCGGGTCGTCGGCGCATCCATCGGCATCTTCGCGCGTGACGCCGGCGGCTCGTTCAAGGACAACACGATCCGCGACGTCAGCAATCACGGCGTCGCCCTGGTCGGAGCGACCGGCGCGTCGGTCGTCGCCGGCAACATCGTCTCCGGTGCCGGTCCGAGCGCCATCGACGTGCACCGCACCACCGGTGCCGCGGTGCGCGACAACGATCTCGCCGACTGGACGAGCACCAAGCCGTTCTGGGTCGTCGTCCGCTCCGCGCTCCAGCCCCTGACGGTGCTCTGGCTGCTCATCGGCCTGGTCGTCGTCGGCTCGCTCGTCTTCGTCCGCCGCCGGCACGGCGAGCCGCGCGACCCGTACGCCGACCAGGCGCCGCTGAGCAGCTTCACGCGCGGTGTGGTCGACCGGCACGAGCTCGGGGGCGCCTCCGGCCGCCACCAGCTCGGCGGCGGTCCGGACACGCTTCTCGGGGCGGGTGCCAAGTGAGACGCTTCATCACGCGCAGGCCGCTGCTGACCGCCGCCATCGCCTTCGTGCTCGGTGCGACGGTCGTGGCCATCGCCTGGGCCGCCGTCGCCGCGGGCGGCCGCACCTCGACCGCGACCCCGACCTCACCGGCGCCGAGCCCGTCGCCGAGCGACCCGGCACCGTCGGCGACGCCCGAGCCCGCCGATCCCTCCGACCCGTCAGCCTGCTCCGGGCCGACGGTGACGGTCGACGACCCGGACGGGCTGCAGCGGGCCCTCGACGACGCGGCGCCCGGCGACCGCATCCAGCTGCTGCCCGGCATCTACTCCGGCAACTTCGTCGCCACGGTCTCCGGTACGCCCGATTCGCCGATCGTGCTGTGCGGGCCGGCGGAGAGCGTCCTCGACGGCGGCGACGTGGAGGACGGCTACGTGCTGCACCTCGACGGCGCCCAGTACTGGCATCTGCAGGGGTTCACGGTCACCAACGGGCAGAAGGGCGTGATGGCCGACGGCACCGTGGGCTCGGTGATCGAGGGCCTCACCGTCACCCGCATCGGGGACGAGGCGATCCACCTGCGGCGCTTCAGCACCGACAACCTCGTGACCGGCAACCGGGTGAGCGACACCGGCCTGCGCCGCGAGAAGTTCGGTGAGGGCATCTACGTCGGCACCGCCGAGAGCAACTGGTGCGACATCTCGGACTGCCGACCCGACACCTCCGACCGCAACGTGATCGAGGGCAACACCATCTCAGCCGTCACCGCCGAGGCCATCGACGTCAAGGAGGGCACGAGCTTCGGCATCGTGCGCGGCAACACCTTCGACGGCTCCGGGATGGTCGAGGACGGCGCCGACTCCTGGGTCGACATCAAGGGCAGCGACTGGCTCATCACCGGCAACACCGGCCGTCACTCGCTGCTCGACGGCTTCCAGACCCACGAGATCGGGGACGGCGGCTGGGGCACCCGGAACACCTTCAGCGGGAACACCGCCGAGGTGAACGGCCCCGGCTTCGGCTACTCCCTCACGCCGGTCCGCGACAACGTCGTGACCTGCGACAACACCGCTTCCAACGCCGGCGAAGGGTTCAGCAACGTGGACTGCTCCGACTGAGGACGACCGCGGCCCCAACCCGATACCGGGCCGCGCGATGCACCACCTCCCCGCTCCACCCATCCGTATGTTCCCTCTTCCCCCAGGAGGCCCCACATGTCAGTTCCCACCCGCCCCCGCATCACCGTCATCGGCACCGGCTACCTCGGCGCCACCCACGCCATCTGCATGGCGAAGCTCGGCTTCGACGTGCTCGGCGTCGACGTCGACCAGGCGAAGATCGACGCCCTGCTCGCCGGCCGTGTGCCGTTCTTCGAGCCCGGACTGCCCGAGCTGCTCACCGAGATGCTCGGCACCGGCCGGCTCGACTTCACGACCGACTTCGACCGCGCCGCGGCCTTCGGCGACGTGCACTTCATCTGCGTCGGCACGCCGCAGCAGCACGGCTCGCACGCCGCCGACCTGCGGTACGTCGACGCCGCCTTCGAGGCGCTCGCCAGCCGGATCGACCGCAAGGTGCTGCTGGTCGGCAAGTCGACGGTGCCGCTCGGCACCGCCGAGCGCCTCACCGAGCTCGTGCAGTCCGTGTCGCCGGTCGGTGCGGAGCTCGAGCTCGCCTGGAACCCCGAGTTCCTGCGCGAGGGCTTCGCGGTGCAGGACACCCTGACCCCGGACCGCCTGGTGTTCGGCGTGGCGGGGGAGTGGGCGCTCGAGCAGCTGAAGGCCGTGTTCGAGCCGATCCTCGAGACCGGCACCCCGCTCGTCGTCACCGACCTGCGGACGGCGGAGCTGGTGAAGGTCGCTGCCAACTCGTTCCTCGCCACCAAGATCTCGTACATCAACGCGATGGCCGAGGTGTGCGAGACCACCGGCGCCGACGTGCAGGATCTCGCCGAGGCGCTCAGCCTGGACGCGCGCATCGGCGGCCGCTTCCTCAAGCCCGGGCTCGGCTTCGGCGGCGGCTGCCTGCCGAAGGACATCCGCGCCTTCCGCCACCGCGCCGAGGAGCTCGGTGTCGGGCAGGCCGTCGCCTTCCTCGACGAGGTCGATCAGATCAACCTCCGCCGCCGGTCCCGCACGGTCGACCTGGTGCGCGAGCTCGCCGGCGGTGACCTGGCCGGGATGCGGGTCGCGGCGCTCGGCGCGGCGTTCAAGCCGAACTCGGACGACGTGCGCGACGCGCCGGCGCTCGACGTCGCCCGGATGCTCTACCTCGAGGGCGCGCACGTGCGCGTGTACGACCCCGAGGCCAACGTCAACGCGCACCGCGTCTACCCCGACCTCGACTACGCGCCGTCGCTGGCCGCCGCCGTCGCGGACGCCGACGTGGTCGTGCTGCTCACGGAGTGGGACGAGTTCCGCACCATGAGCCCGGACGACCTGGCCCTGATGGTGCACCACCGGCGCATCGTGGACGCCCGTCACGCGCTCGACCCGAACCGGTACACGTCCGCGGGATGGACCTACCGCGCGCTCGGTCGGCCGGTGTCGCCCGTCGACCAGCCGCAGCGTCAGATCGCCTGACCCGGCCGTGCAGAGTTCTGCCGGGGTCCGTGCTTATCGGGAGTCCGGGCCCCGGCAGACGCCCACCCTACGCTCACGCGGTCCGCGCAGGGAATAGCGGCCCCAGCCGGGCGTTGCATCCTTCGTGAGCGATCCCATCAAGGTGGACATCTGGTCCGACGTGCAGTGCCCGTGGTGCTTCATCGGCAAGCGCAAGTTCGAGGCGGGCGTCGAGCGGTCGGGCGTGCCGGTCGAGGTCGAGTACCACTCCTTCGAGCTGGCGCCGGACACCCCGGTCGACTACGACGGCACCCCGGTCGACTACCTCGCCGACCGGAAGGGGCTGTCGCGTGAGCAGGCGCAGCAGATGATCGACCGCGTCGTCGGCATCGCGGCGGCCGTCGGGCTCGACTACGACTACGACCACATCCATCAGACCAACACCGTCATCAGCCATGAGCTCATCCACTTCGCCAAGTCGAAGGGCCGCCAGCTCGAGATGAAGGAGCGGCTGCTCGAGGCGTACTTCCTCAAGGGCGAGCACGTCGGCCGCATCCCCGACCTCGTCGGGATCGCCGTCGAGCTGGGGTTCGACCGCGACGAGGTCGCCGAGGCGCTCGAGTCGCACCGCTTCCTGCCCGATGTGAAGGCCGATGTCGCCCAGGCGCAGGCCTACGGCATCAACGGCGTGCCGTTCTTCGTGATCGACGGCAGGTACGGCGTCTCGGGGGCGCAGGAGGCGCAGACCTTCGCGGACGTGCTCACCCAGGTCAGCCGTGAGCGTGCCGCGTGAGCGGCCTGCAGCCCCTCGGCGACCCGGGCGCGATGGTCTGTGAAGGCGACGTCTGCGAGATCCCGGCGCAGGATGCCGTGCAGCAGCCGGTCAGCGACGCACCAGCTCGATGATCTGAGCCGCGGTCGCGTCGGCGGGGATGCGGCGCAGCACCGAGGAGTGCACGCGATGCAGCTCCGGCACCGGCGGGCGCGGCGTGGACGGCGCCTGCAGCGCGCCGGGGTTGAACCGCTTGTTCGCCAGCGCTCCGAGCACCGCGCCGAACGCGAAGCCGAGCGGCAGCACGATCAGGTAGAGGAAGCCGGGCGCTCCGGACAGCACGCCCAACCCGAGCACGGTGGCGGTGCCGAGCACCGCGCCGATCACGATGGCGACCCACCAGCGCTGGGCCCGGGCGGTCTGCGCATCCCACGCCCGCTGCGCCTCCAGCGCGGCACGGGCCTGCACCGGCGGCGTCTCCGACACCCAGGTGCGGCCCTCGTACCGGAACAGGTTCGGGTTCATCGGTCGCTGATGTCGGCCACGGTGGCCTGGAAGCCACGGATCAGATCCTCGGTCGAGACCCACAGCGACCTGCCGTGCTCGCCGGCCCCCATGGCGATCCGTCCCGAGATGGAGGCGTCGACGTACACCGGCCAGGCGGTGGTCGATCCGAACGGCGTGATGGTGCCCCGCTCGTATCCGGTGACTGCCAGGGCGACGGATGCGTCGGGCAGCTGCAGCTTGTTGACCCCGACGGCGGCGCGCAGCTTCGCCCACGAGATCTGCCGGTCGCCCGGGATCAGCGCGAACAGGAACGTGCCGTCGTGGCGCTTCACGACCAGCGACTTGACGATCTGGGCCGGCTCGATGCCCTGCAGCGCGGCCGCCTCCTCGAGGGAGCCCGCACGCGGCCGCTCGACGATCTCGATCTCGATGCCGCGAGCCGCTGCATCCCGTGCGACCCGCTCGGAACCGGACGCCGGTGCATCGCCGTCGGCGCCGGATGAAAGAATCGTCACGTGACCATTCTGACCGAGGCGCCCGCACCCGCGCTGCGCATCGGGCCGCTCGAGCTCGAGGTGCCCGTGGTGCTGGCGCCGATGGCGGGCATCACCAACACGGCGTTCCGGCGGCTCTGCCGCGAGTACGGCGCCGGGCTCTACGTGAGCGAGATGATCACGAGCCGCGCGCTCGTGGAGCGTACGCCCGAGTCGATGCGGCTCATCACGCATCACGAGTCCGAGACGCCGCGCAGCATCCAGCTCTACGGGGTCGACCCGAAGACCGTGGCCGAAGCGGTCACGATGCTCGTGGCCGAGGACCGTGCCGACCACATCGACCTGAACTTCGGCTGCCCGGTGCCGAA
>DATMVL010000203.1:0-5909 GCA_035563175.1 Rhodoglobus sp.
TCACCGCGGTGGACGTGAAGGGCGGCACCATGACGGTCGATCCGCCGCTGGGGCTGTTCGAGGAACTGCCGGACGACGACCCGGAGCCGCGCGACGGCGCCGAGGGCTGACTCGTGCGCATCGACGTCATCACGATCTTCCCGGAGTTCTTCGGCGTGCTCGACGTCTCGCTGCTCGGCAAGGCGCGGCAGTCGGGTCTGATCGAGGTCGGTGTGCACGACCTGCGCGACCACACGCACGACCGGCACCGGACCGTCGACGACACGCCCTACGGCGGCGGCGCCGGCATGGTGATGCGGCCGGAGCCCTGGGGCGAGGCCCTGGATGCCCTGCTCACCCCCGACTCGGTGCTGGTGGTGCCGACGCCGGCGGGGGAACGGTTCGCGCAACCCGTCGCCCGGGAGCTCGCGGACGCACCGCACCTCGTGTTCGCCTGTGGACGGTACGAGGGCATCGATCAGCGCGTCATCGACTGGGCGCGGACGGTCTGCGCTGTGCGGGAGCTCACCCTCGGCGATTACGTGCTCAACGGCGGCGAGGTCGCCGCGATGGCCGTCATCGAGGCGGTAGGGCGCCTGGTGCCTGGCGTCATCGGCAACCCCGAGAGCCTGACCGAGGAGAGCCACGAGGACGGCTTGCTCGAGTACCCGAGCTACACGAAGCCGGGGGAGTGGCGCGGATACGCCGTGCCGCCCGTGCTGCTCAGCGGCAACCACGCGGCCATCGCCGCGTGGCGGCACGAGCAGCAGGTCGAACGTACCCGGCGGGTGCGGCCGGATCTGCTGCCCTGAGGCGCGGCGTTCGGCTGCGTCGCCGTCGGCGCGAATCCGTCGCAGGACCGCTCTTACTGAGGCCGACTGGTGCGAACGTGTCGCCCCGCAGCCCTGTGAGCAGCGCTTTCGCACCACTCGCGGGCTACGCGCGAGCCTGTTCGTGGGGGCCGCGGTGGTCCGGGAGCGCTAGTCGCGGGCCGAGAGGATGACGGGCCCGGCGTCGGTGACCGCGACCGTGTGCTCGAAGTGCGCGGCGCGGGAGCCGTCGCGCGACCGCAGGGTCCACCCGTCGTCGTCCGTGTAGATCTTGTCGGTGCCGATCATGAACCACGGCTCGATCGCGAACACCAGGCCGGGCTTGAGCGGCAGCCCGCGATTGGGTCGTCCGTCGTTGGGCAGGTGCAGGTCGCCGTGCATCACGCGTCCGACGCTGTGCCCGCCGAAGTCGGTGTTGATCTTGTAACCGGCCTCACGAGCCACCCCGCCGATGGCGGCCGAGATGTCGCCCAGCCGGTTGCCGACCTGCGCGGCCGCGATGCCCGCATCCAGAGCCCGGGAGGTCACGTCGATGAGCCGCACATCCTCATCCCGCGGCGTGCCGACGATGATGGTGATCGCGGAGTCGGCCACCCAGCCGTCGACGCTGGCCGCGAAGTCGAGCGAGAGCACGTCGCCGTCGCGCAGCGCGTAGTCGTGCGGCAGGCCGTGCAGCGCGGCGTCGTTCACCGAGGTGCAGATCACCTTGCCGAACGGGGAGGCGCCGAACGACGGGTGGTAGTCGATGTAGCAGCTCTCGGCACCCGCCGAGCGGATCATGTCGTGCGCCAGGCGGTCGAGGTCGAGCAGGTTGACGCCCACGTCGGCAGCCGCCGACGTCGCCTTCAGCACGCTCGCCACGAACGCGCCGGCCGGCTTCATCTGCTCCAGCTCGGCCGGAGTGCGCAGTTCGATCATCGGTTGGGCAGCTTACCCGCGTGCGGTGCCAGGTACTCGACCACGATGGTGCGCAGCTTGTCGATGAACCGGTCGTCACCCTGCTTGTCGTACTGGAAGGCCCGCTTGAGCAGGGCATCCGCGATCTCGACGACGACCTCGAGGTCGAACACCAGCTCGGGCGACGGGGCGAGTTCGTACTTCTGCACCAGCAGATCGGCGAAGGCCTTCGCCAGCACCGTGTTGTTCGAGGTGTCCGGCCGTAGGAAGCGCTTCGTGATCACGTCGCCGAAGCCGAGGGCGCGGAAGCCCGGCTCGATGCGCACCATGTCGACGTAGGTGTCGATGACGCCGTCGAGCGCGCCCATCCACTCGGCGGGGCTCTCGGCCATGATCGCGAACACACGGTCGGTGTAGCGCTGCATGTTGCGCTGGGCGAGGGCGCGCAGCAGCTCCTGGATGTTCGGGAAGTAGCGGTAGACCACCCCCACGGAGGAGCCGGACCGGGCCGCCACGTCGCTGGTGGTGAGGCCGTCGATGCCCTGATCGTCGATCAGCTGAGCGGCCGCATCGAGGAGGTTGGCGATGCGCTCGGCGCTGCGCTGCTGCACCGGCTCGGTGCGGGTGGGGATGGTGGGCGTGACGAAGTCCGCGTTGATGCTCATGTGGAGGTGATGCTCTTTCTACTCTGTGGAGAGGATACCGGCGCCCCCGATATGAGGCGGCTGTGAACGGGGGCTGGCGCGTCGGGTGCCGAGTAGCACCCCGACCCGCTTCTGTGCGAGAATCGTTGATCGTGTGTCGCCCCGGCACTGCCACAGGGGTCCCGGTCTGACGCGGCACGCATCCACTCTCTTACTCTCACGAGCAGCGTCCGACCCGTGGCGGCGCAGGAAGCGAACGATCATGCACATCCTCGACAACGTCGACGCGGCATCCCTCCGCACCGACATCCCGGAGTTCCGGGCCGGCGACACCGTCAAGGTGCACGTGAACATCACCGAGGGCAACCGCTCCCGCATCCAGGTCTTCCAGGGCGTCGTCATCGGCCGCTCGGGCGAGGGTGTGCGCGAGACCTTCACGGTGCGCAAGGTCAGCTTCCAGGTGGGCGTCGAGCGCACCTTCCCCGTGCACTCCCCGGTGATCGACCACATCGAGCTGGTCACCCGCGGTGACGTGCGCCGCGCCAAGCTGTACTACCTGCGCGAGCTGCGCGGCAAGAAGGCGAAGATCAAGGAGAAGCGCGACGCGTAAGCCTCCGCGTTTCGTCTTTTCCTGAGCTCCCGGCGACCTATGCTTGCTGGGAGCTCAGGGGTTTAACGTGACCGATTCCTCCCAGCCCGTCGTCGACGAGGCTTCGCCGGCCCGACCGGATCGCAAGCGCGGTTGGAAGTACTTCCTCCGCGATGTGCTGTTGATCTTCCTCGCGGCGCTGCTCATCTCGTTCCTGGTCAAGACGTTCCTGATCCGCTCGTTCTACATCCCGTCGTCGTCGATGGAGGACACCCTCCACATCAACGACCGCATCATCGTGAACCAGCTCACCCCCGACCTGATGCCGCTCGAGCACGGTGACGTGGTCGTGTTCCGCGACCCGGGCAACTGGCTCACCCCGCAGCCGCAGCCGCAGACCACCTGGTTCGTGCAGGCGGTGGATGCGGTGCTCGCCTTCGTCGGACTCAGCGCACCGGACAGCAACGATCACCTCATCAAGCGCATCATCGGCCTGCCGGGCGACACCGTCGTCTGCTGCAACGACTTCGGCCAGCTCACCGTGAACGGCGTGCCGCTCGAGGAGCCGTACCTGAAGCTGCCATCCGACGTCACCAAGGCGACCCGGGACGACTTCGAGGTGACGGTGCCCGATGACAGCCTGTGGGTGATGGGCGACAACCGCTACAACTCCGCGGACTCGTCGGCGCACCGCAACGAACCCGGCGGGGGCTTCGTGCCCGAGGATCACGTCGTGGGGCGCGCGCTGCTGATCACGTGGCCGTTCGACCGGTGGACCTGGCTCGACAACTACCCGGTGACGTTCCGGGACGTCGACGAGGGGAAGCGGTGACGGTCGCCGACCCGACCCTCCGGCTCGAGCGCTCGCTGCACCGCGAGGGCGTGCCGTGGGTGATCGGCGCGGATGAGGTGGGTCGCGGCGCGATCGCCGGTCCGGTCGCCGTCGGGCTCGCGATGGTCGGGCAGGGCGTGAAGCGCCACCCCGCCGGCCTGCGCGACTCCAAGATGCTGAGCGAAGCCCGCCGCGAGGAGCTCGCGCCGCTGGCCCGCAAGTGGAGCGTGTACTCGGCGGTCGGCCTCGCCACCGCCGACGAGATCGACCGCATCGGCATCATGGCCGCGCTCGGCCTGGCCGGCACCCGCGCGATGGAGCAGCTGTACGACCAGGGCGCGCCGGTGCAGGAGGCCGTGGTGATCCTCGACGGATCGTACGACTGGCTCACCGCCCACGGGTACGGGATGCCGCGGGTGCGCACCCGCATCAAGGCCGACCGCGACTGCGCGTCGGTCGCCGCCGCATCCGTCATCGCGAAGGTGCACCGCGACCGCATGATGATCGGCTACCACGACGAGCTGCCGCACTACGGCTGGCGCGGCAACAAGGGCTACGCCTCCACCGAGCACTACGCGGCGATCAACACGGTCGGTCCGAGCGAGCATCACCGGCACACCTGGCTGCACAAGCTGGAACCGGCGCTGTTCGAGCTCGACGACGCCGTCTGATCTCCCGCCCGGCACGCGTCGTCGGCGCGGCCTAGACTGGTCTCCTCATGGACGAAGACGAGTTCGAGGACTACGACCGCGAGGTCGAGCTGGCGCTCTACAAGGAGTACCGGGATGTGGTGGGCCAGTTCCGCTACGTCGTCGAGACCGAACGCCGGTTCTACCTCGCGAACGAGGTGGAGCTGCTGCGGGTCGACACCGAGCACGACTTCTACTTCGAGCTCACGATGAACGACGTGTGGGTGTGGGACGTGTACCGTTCCGACCGCTTCGTGAAGAGCGTGCGGGTGCTGACGTTCAAGGACGTCAATGTGGAGGAGCTGAGCTCGAAGGAGCTCGAGCTGCCCAAGGAACTGGCGCTCGACGAGTAGCACATGGTCAGACGTGCGCTCGTGCTCGGCCTCGTGCTGATCACGATGTCGCTCGCCCTGCTGACCCTGCAGCACCGCTCCGCCGAGGGCGAGCTGCACGTCGTCACCGCGATCACCGCCACCGAGTGCGCGGTGGATGCACCGCTGCCGCCACCCGTCGCGGGCGAGCCGCTCGCCGCATCCGCCGGCGACCTGCTGCCTCTCGTGGCGCTGCTGCTCGTGCTGCCGCTCGCGGGGTGGATGCTGCCGCGCATCCGCCTTCGACCGCCCGCTCTCGCGGCGCCCTCGTTCGCCGCCCTCCTCCCGGTCGCCCCGCTGCGGGTGTAGGACCGGCGCGCTTCCGCGCGCCTCCGACACCCACACCCCAGCGACCCCTTGGAGACCACTCATGCGCAAGACCCTGATCATCGCCGCCGCCGTCGTGGCGGCCGTCCTGCTCGCCATCACCATCACCGTGCTCGCAGTGCGGCCCGCGGCCGTACCGAGCGCCTCGCCGTCCCCGTCCTCCTCGGCGGAGACCGGTGATCACGTGCTCGAGGAGGGCGGCGAGGTCGTGCTGGTCGAGTTCCTCGACCCGGAGTGCCCGGCCTGCGCGGCGTTCCACCCGGTCGTGCAGGAGCTGCGGGCGGAGTTCGGCGACCGGATGACGTATGCCGTCCGCTTCTTCCCGCTGCAGCAGCATCCCAACGCCGTGACCGCCTCGGTCGCAGCCGAGGCCGCCGGCCAGCAGGACGCGTTCGAGCCGATGCTCGACCTGCTGTTCGAGCGGCAGGCCGACTGGGCCGGTTCGCAGGAGTCGCAGCTGCCGCTGTTCCGCGAGTACGCCGCGGAGCTGGGCCTGGACCTCGCGGTCTGGGATGCGGCGGTCGCCGACGAGGCGACGCTGCAGGCCGTCGCGGACGACGCCGCCGCCGGAGCCGCGCTGGGCGTGCGGTCGACGCCGACGTTCCTCTTGGACGGGCGGATGCTCGAGCTGACGTCGTACGACGACCTCCGCGACACCGTGGCGGAGGCGCTGGGGGAGTAGTCCTCACCGAGTCGCCCGGATCTGCGGGTGTGGAGGGTCTGGGACCCGCAGATCCGGGCATCTCGACGC
>DATMVL010000204.1:0-4635 GCA_035563175.1 Rhodoglobus sp.
GCTGAACACGACGGCGTTCGAGCACGCCGAGAAGCTGATCAAGTCCGGGAAGGTCGTGCACGACGAGCGCGACGACTGGAGCGAGCACGCCAAGAGCACCGACGCGGAGAACCGCCGGCTCGACCAGCACGGCTGGGACGACTACGCGAAGTGGCACCTCGGCGAGGACAAGCAGGCGACCGAGGAGACGAAGGGGCGCTTCAGCTTCCCCTTCGGCGACTTCACGAAGGTGCACCGGTGCGCGGTGATCTCCCTCGAGAGCCGCGCCGCGCAGTACGACCACGACGACATCGCGAAGGCGGCGAAGCGGCTGCTGAACCTCATCGACGGCGAGGGCTGATGCCGCGCAACGAACCGGACGCCACCTGGCTGCGGTTCCAGCCGTCGCTCACCACCGCATCCGGGACCATCTGGGTGGTGATGGGCGGCATCCTCGCGGCGATCGCGTTCGTGCTGCTGCTCGCCATGGGGCGTCTGCACCCGCTGGGCTACTGGGCGGCGGCGATCATCGCGCTGCTCTACGCGGGCATGCTGCTGGTGCGCGCGTGGGTGCGGCCGCAGCGACTGCGGCTCGGGCTGCTCGCCGCGCTCATGCTCGGCATCGCGGGGCTCGCCCTCGTCAGCGTGATGGTGATCGCCTGGGGGCAGGCGACGCCCGCCTAGAGCTCGTCGTCCTCCACGAGCTCCTCCGCGATCACGTCGTCCTCGTCGCCGGCCGGCTCGCCGTCGAGCTCGTCGACCACGGCCTCCTCGTCGAGGTCGAGTTCGTCGACCGCCGCCTCCGGGTCGATGTCGGCGTGCGCGGGCGTCTCCGGCACCTCGGGGTTCTCGGGGTCGGTTCCGGCGTCAGGTGTGAAGCTCATGCCTCCATGAGAGCACCGCGGCCGGCTGGGCGGAACCCCGTTGCGCCTCGATACGCTGGGAGCATGACCCACACCCTCATCCTGCTGCGGCACGGCAACTCCGAGTGGAACCAGAAGAACCTGTTCACGGGATGGGTGGACGTCCGCCTGAGCGAACTGGGCGTGACCGAGGCCAAGCGGGCAGGTGAACTGCTGCGCGACTCCGGGACGAACCCGGACATCCTGTACACCTCGCTGCTGACCCGCGCGATCCAGACCGCGAACCTCGCACTCGACGTCGCCGACCGCGGATGGATCCCGGTGGAACGCAGCTGGCGCCTCAACGAGCGCCACTACGGCGCGCTGCAGGGCCTCGACAAGGCCGAGACGCTCGAGAAGTACGGCCAGGAGCAGTTCATGGAGTGGCGGCGCAGCTTCGACGTGCCGCCGCCGCCGCTGGACGACGACGCCGAGTACTCCCAGGTGCACGACCCGCGCTACGTCGGCATCGACGGCGAGGTGCCCCGCACCGAGAGCCTGAAGATCGTGATCGACCGGATGCTGCCCTACTGGCAGTCGGACATCGTGCCGTCGCTGCGGTCGGGCAAGACGGTGCTCGTCACCGCGCACGGCAACTCGCTGCGGGCCCTGGTGAAGCACCTGGACGGCATCTCGGACGACGACATCGCCGGCCTCAACATCCCCACCGGCATCCCGCTGGTGTACGAACTCGAGGACGACATGAAGCCGACCAAGCCGGCGGCCTACCTCGACCCGGAGGCCGCGGCCGCCGGTGCCGCCGCGGTGGCGAGCCAGGGCAAGCAGTAGCGGTCGCTGACTCAGGGAGCGAGCTTCACGGGTTCCGCTCCTGGTCCGTCAGGGCCGTGCCGGCGTCTTCGACGTTCGCGGTGACGCCCATCGCGCCGATGCCGGGACCGCCCGCGGATGTGCGGCCCTCCTCCTCGTCGGCGGGCACGGACGCGCCGGCGTCGCCGCCGGGCAGCCCGAGGTCCTCCTGCAGGTCGTTGCGCTCGAGGTCGCGGTGCTCGGCCTGAGCGGCGTCGCGCTCATCGGATGTGTTCGTCATGGCACCAGTCGACGCCGCGCGGGTGAACAGTCGCAGGGGGTTGACGACGCGAAAGGGGCGGTCCCCCCGAAGAGGAACCGCCCCTGCTGTCGCGGGTCTAGTGCTGCGACTCCGGCGAGCTGATCGGCCCACCGCCGCCCGCGACGGTCGCCTCGGTGGTAGCCGGCACGGTCGACGCCTCGCGCCCCTGACCCTCCACCACCTCGGCGGCATCGCCGACCGCGTCCGCCTCGGTGGTGGTGAGGTCGTCTGCGGTCACGTCCTGCATGTCCTGCGGATCTTCGCGGCTCATTCGCTCTCCTCCTGCTTCAACTGACCGGTCTCGGTGAGGTGCCCCTGCGGCTGCTCGTCGGGCCGTCCCGGATCCTCCCGGGCCTGCTCCTGCAGGCGCCGCTCGCTCCCGCGCACCGCTGCGACCTGATCGGGATCGGTGGGGTCGGCCGGCTGCACGCCGGAGCGCTGCCCGCCGAGCGCGTGCTGCGGCGGCACGGTGATCTCGCTGCCCGCCTCGGCCGGATCGTTCGGGTAGCCCTTGGTGACGCCCGAGGTGCTGTCGGTGTCGCTCACGGGTTCACCTCCGCGCCCATCCGGTCGGCCGCATCGCCCGCGTTCGCGGCCGACTGGTCGCCGCCGACCGCATCCGTGCCCACCCGACCGAGGCCGGAGCCACCGCCGAACGCGGTGCCCGCCTCGCCGCCGATGACGTCGTCGGGATCGCCGCTGAGGTCGTCGCCGGCGGCCACCGAGCCCGCCGGGTCCTCAGCGTCGGCCGCGCCTACCGAGGGGGCGCCCAACTCCGAGTCGGGCCCCTCCGTGCTGATCGCGTCGATGTCCTCGAACGGTTTCACGTCGCTCATGTTGTGCTCCTTGGTTCAGCGCTGCGGCAGGTCGGGCTCGGGGTTGTGCCCGTCGCGCAGCGGGGTGTCGGGGGCGAGGTCGGTCTCGACCGGCTCGGGTGCGCCCTCGCCGGCTTCCGATCCGGGATGCTCCGGCCGGTCCTGCGGCGGAAGCTCCGCCTCGCCCTTCGTGCCGATCTGCTCCTCGTGACCGCCCATCGCCGGGCGACCCGCGTTGTTGTTGTCGGACATCAGGCTCCTTCCGTCTTCTCGTCTTCACCGGTCGCGTCGACGGGCTTCACCCGGTCGAACTCCTCGGCCGCCGCCGTGTTCGGCTGGGCCCCGCCGGCTCCGCCGGTCGCGCCGCCGAGCACGGCCGCCATCTCGGCCGGCGTCTCGACGCCCTTGTCGCTCACTGGTCGAGCCTCCCCGCGGTCGGATCGATCATGTCGTCGTCCTGGGCGTGGCCGTCGCGGGCGGTGGACTCGCCGTCGCCCTCGTCCAGCCCCGCCTCGTCGGCGAGCGGGTCGCCGTGCGTGGTCGCCGAGGTGACAGGCGAGCCGCCACCGAACGTGTGCACGCCGCCCTCGGCGTCGATGTGCTGCGCCTCGGGCGACAGCTGCCGCTCGCGTTCGACCTCGTCGGCCTCGGACGGGGTCAGCTCCGGGTCGCTCATCACTCGACCGGGATCTCGTCGTCGCCGTCGAACGGGTCGCGCTCGCCGATGCCGACCGAGCTGTCGTCGGCCGAGGGCCCGTCGGCGATGGCCGGAGGATCCTGCGTCACCGGCGGATCGGTGGGGTCGACGCCGTGTTCCTGCTCGAGGTCGCTGGGGTAGGCCGCGCCGGTGCCGGGCAGCCGTTCGCTATCGCTCATGCATCCATTCGACGCCTGTCGGGGTGCGAGCGGGGAGGGGTTGTGCAGACTGGCGGTATGGCTTCGTCGTCGTCCCCTGTGACCGAATGGATGTCCGCGCTCGCGGAGTCGACCGGCTCGCCGGGCGGTGGGGCGGCATCCGCCCTCATGCTCGGCATCGCGGCCGGTCTCACCTCGATGGTCGCCGGCTACAGCGACGACGCGGCGATGGTCGAGCGGGCCCGCGCGCTGCAGCGGGAGGCGCTGCGTCTGGCGGATGCCGATGCGGCCGCGTCGGCCGAGTTCGGGGCGGCGTTCCGCGAGGGTTCGCAGGAGGCGATCCGCGACGCGTCGCTGGGGGCCGCCCGGTCATCCGCCGAGCTCGGTTCGCTCGCACTCGATGCGCTCGCCGACCTCGAACACCTGGCCGGGCACGGCAAGCCGTCGCTGGTGGCGGATGTCGCGGTCGCGTTCGCGGCGCTGCGTGCGGCGCTCGCCGGGGCGCGCACGAACCTCGGCTACGACCTGGCGGAGGCGACCGATCACGACGAGGGGCGCACGCACTCGTCCGAGCTCGTGCGCCGCCTCGCCGATGCCATCGGCCGGGTCGACCGGTCGGTGGCCGCGATCGACGATCGGGCCGTGCCGGAGCCCTAGCGACCCTCGCAGCTAGTGGTTCATCTCCTCGGGCGGATACGGCTCGCCCTTGTCGTTGACGCCCGTGTTACCCGGTGTGCCCACGGACGCGTTGAGCGGCTCGGCGCCCATCACGCCGCCGTCCATCGAGGGGCGTGACGTGTCATCCGGCATCGCCTCGGTGCCGCCCGGCGCCTGACCGGCGTGCACGGCGCCGCTGTTCTGGTCGCCGTCGAGTGCGCCGTCCTGCGGGGTGGCGGCATCCATGCCGTTCTTCTGGTCGGCCATCTCAGCTTCGACGTCGCGCTGTCCGGCGCCGGTGCCCGAGTCGCTCATCGCTCGCCCAGCCCTTCGACCGAGCGGATCTGGTCCTGCTCGT
>DATMVL010000205.1:0-7859 GCA_035563175.1 Rhodoglobus sp.
AAGGCGTCGTAGCCGGCGCCGCGCGCGGCACCCTGGTGCAGGATCGCGGCGGCGATCGGGTCGGCGCCCATGGTGAGCCCGCCGACGGCGGCGACGTCGGGCACGTCGGCGATGAGGTCGAGCATCACCTGCCCGATCAGCGGGGCCACCCGGTGATCGAGCGACACCCTGCGCAGGTCGACGTAGTACGACGCCTTCTTGCCGCTGGTCAGCGTGAAGTCGCCGTGGAACACCGCGTCGGACGAGATGAAGTCGATGAGCTGCTGGCGGGCGTCGGTCACGCTCCCAGGGTAGGGCTCAGACGTGCGGCAGCACGACGAGCACGCTGCCGAGCAGCACCACCGCGAGCGCTGCGGCGGAGATCAGGATCGCGTTGCGGCGCTGCGACCGGTCCTCGGCGGCCTCCGCCGCATCCATCGCCTCGTCGGTCTCGACCACACGACCACGGTAGGCAGGCGGAAACCCGGCTGTCGCCGCCCAGTACGGGGGCGGACGGGGCCGCCTGCCCGCGATCGGGGGCGGACGGGTCGGTCGCAGGCCGTAGCGTGGATGCCATGCGCATCGCCACCTGGAACGTCAACTCGATCCGCAGCCGCGTCGCCCGCGTCGTCGACTTCGCCGTGCGTCAGGACCTCGACGTGCTGGCCATGCAGGAGATCAAGTGCAACGCGGATCAGTTCCCGTACGACGCGTTCCGGGAGGCCGGGTACGAGGTCGAGCTGCACGGGCTGAATCAGTGGAACGGGGTCGCGATCGCGAGCCGTCTGCCGATGGAGGACGTGGCGATCGGCTTCGAGGGCGTGCCCGGATTCGGCACCGCGCTGCCGGACGGCTCCCTGCCGATCGAGGCGCGCTCCATCGGGGCCACCGTCGCCGGGGTGCGGGTGTGGAGCCTGTACGTGCCGAACGGGCGCGAGCTCGGGCATCCGCACTACGACTACAAGCTCGACTGGCTCGCGCACCTGGCGACCGCGACGCGCGGCTGGATCGCCGCGCATCCGGACCAGCCGCTCGCCCTTATGGGCGACTTCAACATCGCGCCGCTCGACGAGGACGTGTGGAACCCGGCGTTCTTCGTCGGCCGCACCCACGTCAGCCCCCCGGAGCGGGCCGCCTTCGCCGCCCTCGAGGATGCCGGGCTGGTCGACGTGGTGCGCAGCCGCGACATCCCCGGCTACACCTACTGGGACTATCAGCAGCTGCGGTTCCCGCGGAACGAGGGCATGCGCATCGACTTCGTGCTCGGCTCGGCACCGTTCGACGCCATGGTCACCGCCGCGGCGATCCATCGCGAGGAGCGCAAGGGCGACGCGCCGAGCGACCACGTGCCGATCACCGTGGACCTCGACGTCGACACCGACGACGACGACGACCGGCCGATGTTCCTGTGACGATCGGCGCTACACCGGGGCCAGCAGGGTCGCCACGAGCATCATCACCGGCAGCGACGACACCGTCGTGATGAGCACCACATCGCGCGCGATCACCTCGCCGCGGCCGTAGCGCTGCGCGTAGTTGAACACGTTCTGCGCAGTCGGCAGCGCGGCGAGCGCGACCACGACGAACAGCTCGCGCGGGGCCAGCCCGAACACCAGATCGCCGAGCAGCCAGGCGACCACCGGCATCAGCAGCAGCTTCAGCAGCGACGCCGTGAGGATCGCGGCCCGGCCGCTGCCCGGCGCGAGCGGCCGCTGATCGCCGATCGCCATCCCGAACGAGATGAGCACGACGGGCACCGCCGCGGCGCCCACCAGCCGGAACGGCTCGAGCACCGCATCCGGCACCGGCAGCTCGAGCACGGCGACGACCACGCCCACGAACGACGCGAGCACGATCGGGTTGCGCACCACCGAGGTGAGCACCCGCCGAACCGAGACCGAGCCGCGCTCCATCGCGTCGAGCAGGATGAGCACGATGGGCGTCACGATCACGACCTGGAACAGGATGACGGGGGCCGACAGCGCCGGATCGCCGAGCACGTACGCGGCGACCGGGATGCCGATGTTCGCGGCGTTCACGTACGACGACGACATCGTCGCGATCACCGCGTCGGGGCCTCGCAGCCGCAGCACCGTCAGGGCGAGCACCAGGTAGACGGCGGCGACCGCCAGCGCCGACAGCACGGAGACGACCAGGATGCCTGAGAACAGGGTGCGCACGTCGGCTTCGGCGAGGGTGGTGAACAGCAGGCACGGGCTCGCCACGAAGAACGCGAAGCGGCCGAGCACGACCCGGCCCTGCTCTCCGAGCACGCCGCTGCGCCCGACCACGATGCCGACCACCACCACGGCGGCGATGATCGCGAACCCGATCAGCACACCAGCCACCTGCACAGTCTGGCCGAAGCCGTCGCTGCACCCCGGCCAGTAGGATTCGGGCGTGGTCGCCACATCACCCCAGCTGGACGACGAGGGCCTCATCGGCACCAGCCCGACGGTGACCCGGATCTTCGAGGAGTTGCTCGACGACGTGCACGAGGGCGTGCTGCAGCCGGGCGAGCGCATCAACGACGGCGAGCTGGCCGCGCGCTTCGGGGTCTCGCGCACCCCGGTGCGTGAGGCGCTGCAGCGGCTGCGCGAGATCGGCGTGGTCGAGGCGTCGGCGAGCCGGTTCACCCGCATCGCGATGGTGACGCCCCTGCAGACCCTGCAGGCCTACACGGTGTGGCGGGCGCTGTTCGGCGCACTCGCCGACGAGGTGCTGCCGCGGGCGACGCCGGAGTCGGTCGACGCGATGCGCTCGGACCACGACGAGTTCGTCACCGGGCTGACGACCGCGGACAACCTGCGGGCCGCGAAGGCGAACTTCCACTTCTTCGACCGCCTCCAGCGCCAGTCCGACAACCCGGCGCTGCGCCGCGCGCTCACCTCGGTGGTGCACATCGTGCGGCTCGGCAGCCTGCACCTGCCCGACGCGATCGACCTCTCCGCGGTCGCCGCGGCGCAGCAGCTGCTCATCGAGGCGGCCGACCGTCGCGATGCAGCGGTCGGCCGAGAGGCGATGCGCATGCTCGCCGGCATCCGGGTTCCGCAGGAATAGAGCGCGGGATGCCCGGGGGACGCAGCTTTCCCGCTCCGGAAGCAACCAAACGCTCCGATCCGCGCGGCTAGCCTGGCGCAATGACGCCCGGAACCGCGACCGCCCCGACCGCAGCCGACCTCGCCGAGAGCGACGCCTGGCGCGTGGTGAAGGCCGCTGCGACGGCGCTGCAGCCGCTGCAGGTGAAGGACGGCAGCATCCCGGAGCCCGCCGACCACGCCGCCGCGCGTGAGCAGGTCGAGACGCTGCGCGGCGCACTGCCCGCCGTCGCCGCGGCGCTGCCGCACGACGCCGCGTACCTCGAGGCGCTGGACGGCGACCTGTCGCGCTGGGCCGACGAGGGCTTCGGCGTGCCCGACTTCCTCGACTCGCTGGTCGCGTTCCAGCCGCAGCAGCACCGGGTCGACGGCCTGCGGCACCTGGTCGTGTTCCCGATGACGACCCAGAACGGCAGCCCCGACCGCCACCTCGAGGCGGTGCTGGTCGAGGTGATCTGGCCGGAGTTCGTCGGCGCGCTCGAGGCCGGCGACTACGGCAACGCGATGTTCGTGCCGATCCGGTTCCTCGACTTCACCGCCGGGTACGACACCAACTCGGCCGTGCTGTTCCCCGAGACCGTGGCGATGCGCTCGCTGCCCCGCTTCACCTGGGGCGCGATCTTCGCCGATCGGGAGGCCGCGCGGTTCCGCCGCGTGGTGCGGGCCGCGGCGGAGGTCACGAAGCTCGACCTGCCCGAGCCGGCGCTGCGACTGCTGGCCGACCAGCACCTGGCCGAGCGCACGTTCGTGATGTGGGACCTCATCCACGACCGCACCCACATGCGCGGCGACCTGCCGTTCGACCCGTTCATGATCAAGCAGCGCATGCCCTACTTCCTGTACTCCCTCGAGGAGCTGCGGTGCGACCTGGTCGCCTACCGCGAGGCGGTGCGCATCGAGGCCGACCCCGCGACGGATGCCGTGACCCGCGAGCACGCCGGCCTGGTGCAGCTGGCGGTGATCTTCGACCGCATCTTCCGGTTCGCGATCACCGGGTCGCGCGTGCGCAACTACGACGGGCTCGGCGGGCAGCTGCTGTTCGCGTGGCTGCACCAGCACCACGTGCTGCACTGGACCGACACGCAGCTCACCATCGACTGGGCCGAGGTGCCGGACGTCGTGGTCGCGCTGTCGGATGCGATCAACGACCTCTACTGGCGATCGATCGACCGCCCGAAGACGGCGCACTGGCTCGCCGCCTACGACCTCGTGTCGTCGACCCTCGAGCCGCACCCGGCGTCGCGGTGGGCGAAGCGCGACCTGCCGCTGCTGGGACTGCCACGCGAGCTCACGGATGCCGTGCTGGACGACGAGTTCCCGCTCTCGATGTTCTACGAGGCGCTGCACAAGAAGATGGCCGACGTCATCGACTCGACGAGCGGGATCACCGGTTCTACGCCGGTCGCCTGACGGTCGCAAGGCCGGGTATCGAGACCCGGCCACGACGTACCCTGAGGTCATGAACCGCAACCGCCGCATCCTCGCCGCCGTGCTGGTCGCTGCGGGCGCCGTCGTCTACGGGCTCTCGCCGATCGACATCATCCCCGAGCTGCTCACCGGACCCTTCGGCCTCGTCGACGACCTCGGCGTGCTCGGTGGCGCCGCCTTCGCGGTGTGGAAGCTGCTCGGCAGCCGCCGCCAGGCGGATCCGGGCACGACGCCGCCTGCCGCGTGATCCTGTCAGACTTGAACGTGTGACCCGACTGCACGATCCCGCCTGGCGCGGCTTCGCCTCCGACAACTACGCCGGCGCGCACCCCGAGGTGCTGCAGGCCCTGGCCGAGGCCAACGAGGGCCACCAGATCTCGTACGGCGAGGACGCCTACACGGCACGGCTGCAGGAGGTGCTGCGCGGGCACCTCGGCGAGCAGGCGGAGGCGTTCCCGGTCTTCAACGGCACCGGGGCGAACGTCACCGCGCTCACCGCGATGCTGCCCCGCTGGGGTGCCGTGGTCACCAGCGCGAACGCGCACATCCACACCGACGAGGGCGGGGCGCCCGAGCGCGTGATGGGCCTGAAGCTGCTGACGGTGCCGACGCCCGACGGCAAGCTGACGCCCGAGCTCATCGACCGCGAGGCGTGGGGGTACGGCGACGAGCACCGCGCACAGCCGCTGGTCGTGAGCATCACCCAGTCGACCGAGCTCGGCACGGTCTACACGCCGGACGAGGTGCGCGCCATCACCGAGCACGCGCACAGCCGCGGCATGACGGTGCACATGGACGGCGCCCGCATCTCGAATGCCGCCGCCGCCCTCGGGGTGCCGCTGCGCGCGTTCACCACCGACGCGAACGTCGACCTGATCAGCCTCGGCGGCACGAAGAACGGCATCCTGTTCGGTGAGGCCATCGTGGTGCTGAACCCCGACGCCGCGAACGGCCTGGTCTTCCTGCGCAAGCTGACCATGCAGCTGGCCTCGAAGATGCGGTTCATCTCAGCACAGCTGCTCGCGCTGTACGAGGGCGACCTCTGGTTGCGCTCCGCGCAGCACGCCAACGCCATGGCGGCGCGCCTGCGGGGAGCGGTCGCCGACATCGATACGGTGCGCTTCACTCAGGCGACCGACGCGAACGCGATGTTCGTCATCCTGCCGCCCGGCGTCGCCGACCGGCTGCGCGAGCGCTTCCGCTTCTACGACTGGAACCCGGCGACCGGCGAGGTGCGGTGGATGACCGCCTGGGACACCACGGAGGCCGACGTGGACGCCTTCGCGGCCGCGATCCGCGCCGAGGTCGCAGCGTAAGGCACCGGCGACGTCAGAAGTCCCGCATCTCGCCGGCTGTCGATGCGCGGCATCGCTACATCCCTCGCTATGTCTCGGGACCTCCCGCGCTGCCCCTGCGCACTTCAGGAGGACCTCCTGAAGTGCGACGGTCGAGAAGCGGCGCTCTCTGCGATGAGATGATCCTCCGCGACGCGCCAGCTCGGCGATTCGACGGCTCGGAGGCCGGACGCAGCGCACCGACGAGGGTTCCGGCCCCTCGTGCGTCGCTGAGAACGCCGATGCTCCGCATCGCGCGCTCGCCGACCGGCACCGGGCGGCGCTTCGGGCCGAATTGGAGCTCGCTGACTCAGGAGGTCATCCTGAATTGCGCAAGCGACGCACAGTACGCGCCGCCTCCGCTCGGGGCGGACTGCCGCGAGGCCCGCGACCCGGCGGGTGAGGTGGCCGGCGCGAACCTAGAGCTTCTGGTGCTTCGCCCGGCCGAAGAGGAAGACGCCGTACACCGCGAGGCCGAGCGCCACGACCACGAGCAGCACCTGCCCGAAGGGCTGGTCGCGCAGCGCCTTGAGGGCGCCATCGAGCCCGGCCGCGTTCTGCGGGTCGTGGGTGAAGGCGGCGACCACGAAGAGCACGCCGACGATCGCGAGCACGGCGCCCTTGGCCGGATAGCCGATGCGGCCAGCGCGGACGGTCCAGCGCCCGGTCGTCGAGCCCAGATCGGTCAGCTGCTGCTCGAAGCGGCGCGTCACACCGCTGACGACGAAGTAGACGCCGATGGCGAGGATGCCGACGCCGACGAGCGCGACCAGCACGGCCCCGCCAGGTGCGGCCAGCAGCTTCGCGGTGAAGCTCTCGGTGGTGCCCTCGCTGTTCGCCCCCGATCCCGCAGCGACCTGGACGGCCGTCACCCCGATCGCGCCATAGGCGAGCCCGGTGCCGATCGCCTTGGCGCCGTCCTTCGCACCCTCCTTGCCCTCGCGCATGAGAGTGAGGGTGCCGTTGAGCAGCTGCACCAGCGCGAGCAGGAACAGGCCGATGGCGCACACCCACACCAGCACGGCGCCGAACGGGGTCGCGGCGATCGCGCCGAGCGCTCCGGACGGGTCGGCGCTGCCGCCGCCGCCGAACGCGACGCCGAGGGCGATGCCGGCGATCACCAGGTGCAGCACGCCGGCCACGACGTATCCTCCGCGGGCCGCGAATCGCAGCGCTGGGCTGCTCGCGCCGCGCTCCGCCGCCGCACCCGCTCGTCTCGCTGCTTCCGATGCGCCCGCCATGGTCCCGAGCGTATTGACGAGGGCGTCCGTGAGGGCGGGGGTTGCGCGCACGGCGCACGCGATTGTGGAGGCGGCGGATTCGGCCATTACCCTCATGAGTGTGGAACTCGCCTTCACCCCCGACCTGATCGCCGCCTTCCTGACCCTGTTCGTGCTCGAGCTGGTGCTCGGCGTCGACAACGTGATCTTCATCTCGATCCTCGCCAGCAAGCTGCCGGTGGAGCAGCAGGCGAAGGCGCGCAACCTCGGGCTGTCGCTCGCGATGATCATCCGCATCGGGTTGCTCTTCGCCGCGTCGTGGCTCATCACGCTCACCGAGGACCTGTTCACGATCGGCGACTACGGCTTCTCAGGCCGTGACCTCATCCTGATCGCGGGTGGCCTGTTCCTCGTCTACAAGGCCGTGACCGAGATCTTCGAGAAGCTCGAGGGTCACGAGCCCGGCGAGGGCACGAAGGCCGCGCGGGCCACCTTCGGGGCGACCATCGTGCAGATCCTGCTGGTCGACATCGTGTTCTCGCTCGACTCGGTGATCACGGCCGTCGGGATGGTGGACAACCTCGTCGTCATCATCGCCGCCGTGGTGCTCTCGTTCGGCATCATGCTCTTCTCCGCGCGGTTCATCGCCGCATTCGTGAACAAGCACCCGTCCGTGAAGCTGCTCGCCCTCGCCTTCCTCGTGATGATCGGCGTCTTCCTCATCGTCGACGGCTTCGGGGTGCACGTCGACAAGGCGCTCATCTACGTGCCGATGGCGTTCGCGATCGCCGTCGAGGCGC
>DATMVL010000206.1:0-8173 GCA_035563175.1 Rhodoglobus sp.
ACTCGGCGCACTGGCGGAGCACCTCTTCGGCGTCGGCCGCGGCGTCGACGAGCTCGTGTACCTCAACGGCGGCGCGAGCGGCATCGGCGGCGGCGTCGTGGTGCGCGGCCACCTGCTCACCGGCGCGCACGGCTACGCAGGCGAGTTCGGCCACAACCGGCCGGGCGTCGCGTCCCTGGACGACCGCGCCACCGAGCACGGCGAGCTCGAGGACGAGGTCAGCCGCGCCCGGCTGCTGAACGTGGCGGGCCTGACCGGCGCCGACGAGCCCGAACTGCGCGCAGCCCTCCTCGGCAGCACCGACCCGGCGGTGCGCGACGAACTGGCGCGACAGCAGCGGCTGCTGGCCGTCGCCCTCAGCAACGCCATCAACGTCTTCAACCCCGAGCTGGTGGTGCTCGGCGGGTTCCTCTCGACGCTGCTCGCCTGGGACGGCGCCGCCCTCGAGAGCGCGGTGCGGGCGAGCACGCTGCCCGCCGCCTGGGAGGGCGTGCGCATCAGCGCCGCGGGGCTCGCGGAGGATCGCCTGCTGATCGGTGCGGCGGAACTCGCCTTCGACCGCATCCTGCGGGATCCGTCGCAGTTCGAGTCGGTGCGCTGACCGGAGGGGTCGGCGGTCCCCTCCGGTCAGCGCGGCTCAGGCCGCCCTGCGGCGCCGTGCCACCAGCAGCGCGGCACCTGCGGCGAGCAGCCCGAGCGCGGCCCAGATGCCCATGCCGACGCCGACGCCGGTGAAGGCAGTCTCGCTCGGCCTCGGCACGGTGATCTCCAGGGCGGCCTCCGCGAGTGCCACACCCTCGACCACTGCCGTCAGCCGGTAGGTGCCGGGATCGGCATCCGCCGGGATCGTCACGGTGGCGGTCGCGGTGCCGTCGGCCCCGATCGTCACGGTGCCGAGCATCGCCTGCAGCATCACAGCCATGGGCGTCGACGAGCGCCCGGCCCTCGCCGCCGGGCCCCGGTCGTCCTGCAGCACGATCGCGACGGACTCCCCCGGCTCGAAACCGCTGAGCGACACGTCGACCGTGCCGCCGGCCGCCACGCTGGCCGGGTCGACGACCAGCGCGGGCGCATCCTGCGACGGCTCCAGCAGACGCCCGACGCCCCAGCGGGCGGTCGACTGATAGCCGGCGCCGGTCGGGTCGGCCCAGTTGCGGATGCCCGTGCGGGCGCCGCCGGACGCGTCGTTCACCTGGAAGTCGAGCCCGTGGAACGAGTCGGCCACGCCGGTGTCGAGCAGGTCGACGCTGAGCTCGACGACGTACCCGCCGTCGACGAGCGACGTGGCGCTCTGCACCCGCGCCCGCTGGAACGCCTCATCCCCGGTGCCGAACGACACCGCGTTGGCGGCGCTGATCCGGATCTGCGTGTCGTCGTACCGGTAGGCGCCGTTCTTCACGTTGCCGGCATCGACGTACACCTCGACCGAATCCTGGATCCACGGGTCCGAACCGGTGACGTCCACCACCGGATCTGCGACCTCGGCGAGCACGTAGAGCGTGTCGTCGCGCCAGAGGGTGCGCACCGTCGCCGTGGCGCCCGGGTCGCCCTTGTCGGTCGTGACGACGCTCGCGCCACCCCACAGCCCGTCGACCACCCCGTCGATCTGCGGCGCGACCGGGGCCGCCTCCACCTCGACGTAGGACAGCGGCTCGACCAGGGTCAGCGTGCCGAGCACGCCGGGTGTGTTCCAGCCGCGCTCCTCGCCGCCGTCGGTCACCCGCACGTCGAAGTCGACCAGGTCGCCCTCGGCGAGCGTCGCGGGCAGGTGCGCGACGACGGTGTAGCCGTCGGCGGTCTGCTCGACCACCGCCTCGACGTCCCCGTCGCCGTCGCGTCCGATCGCGAACGCCGAGTCGCCGACCGTGAAGGCGACGCCGTCGTCGGGATCGACCGCGGCATCCGTCACCGTCACGTACGCGGTCAGATGATCCGGCGACCAGCGCAACTGGAAAGCCGCCTCGTCGTCGATCCGCAGCAGCGGCAGCTGCCGCCAGGCGATGGATGCGGTGGCTGCGACGTCGAGCGGCACGTCGCCCGCGAAGACGTTCGCCGTGCGCACCCGGTCGGGCAGCTCGTCGTCGACGATGCCGTAGTACGCCGGCTTCGCCTGCAGCCGGTCGTCGAACACGAGCGGTGCACCCGAGGATGCCCGCCAGCTGCGCCCGTCGGTGAGGCCCCAGACGCTGACCGAGAACAGCGAGTCCTCGTGCTCGCGGAACACCCGGAACGCGTCGCGGTAGTAGTAGCCCTGCTCGATGAGCAGCGCCTCCGTCACCGGCGTGCCCGTGGTCACGTCGAGCTCGGTCACCACCTGCTGCAGCCCGAACGGCTCGAACGCCTCGATCGCGGCCTCGAGCGCCGAGACCGGCATCGCCAGGCTCACGTGGAACTGGTGGCCGACGCCGTCGACCGGCACGTCCCGGTCGAGCAGCCGGTCGACGAGCGCGACGAGCCGCTGCTGCTTGCCGCCCTGCTCCGTGTTGTAGTCGTTGATGACCAGCGTCACCGGGCGGTCGGCGCCCGCCGCGGCGTACTCCTCGTTGAACGCCTCGTCGGCGTACTCGAACGCGAGGTCGATGAACTCCTCGCCGAGGATGCGGTACCACTCGCTGCGGCGCAGGCCGTCGGCGTACTCCGAGCCGTCGTTCACCACCTCGTTGACCACGTCGAACGCGACGATCGGGTTGCCGTCGCCGAACCCGCCCCACTCCGCGCTCAGGTACTCGGCGACCGCGAAGATGTGCTCGCGCATCCGCTCGCGCAGCACGGCCCTCGACGCGTCGTCGGTGCCCAGCGGCTCGCCGCCGTCGGTCTGGAAGAACCAGGCCGGCGTCTGGCTGTGCCACACGAGGGTGTGACCGTACACCCGCAGGTCGTTGTCGACCGCGAAGTCCATCAGCGCATCCACCTCGGCATTCGGGGTGAAGGTGCCGTCGGCCGTGTACCACGCCTCCGGCTTCATGAAGTTCTCGCTGGTGAGCTGGTCGAAGTGCCGCAGCGTGAGCTCGGCCGGCGCGCCGCTCAGCTCCCGGCTGTCGACGGCCACGCCGACGGGGAAGCCCACGGTGTCCTTGATCGGCTCGAGGTCCTGGATGACGACCGGGTCGGGCGTACGCACCACGATGTCGTCGAACAGGAGGTCCGAGGTGTTGGTGCCGTTGAAGGCGGTCTCGAAGTACAGGTACGCCGAGTCGCCCTGCGGCATGGTGAAGGTCTGCGTGACCTGCACCCACTCGCTGTTCGACATACCGGTGAACTGGCCCAGCGTGGAGTAGGTGGTCGCTGCGCCGACGGTGTTGGCGAGGCTGAGCCACACGGCGTCGACAGGCTGGCCCGCTCCGAATCGCACCCACGCGCTGAGCTCGTAGGTGACGCCGCCCTGCAGCACGCCGGTCACGTCGTGGCCCATGCCGCTGCCCTGGCTGGTGCGACCGGTGACGGCCGCGGCCTGCGCTCCGCCGTGCGGGGCCTCGGTGGTGAGCGCCACGGTCGGCGCGCCGCTGCCGCTGTCGCGCGGACCCCAGCCGTCCAAGCCGTCCTCGAAGCCGGTGGAGAGCGCCGAGCTGCCGGGAGCGGAGGGCGCTCCGGCGGGCAGCGTGAAGCTCCAGCCCTCGGCGAGGCGCTCATCCACCACGGTCTGCACAGCGGCGACGGATGCGGTGCGATCGCCGCCGCCGTCGTGCACGAGCACCACCTGGCCGGCCTTCATCGCCGTCCTGAGGTTCGCCGTGAGCTTCGCCTCGGTTGCGCCCGCCTCCCAGTCGCTGATGGTGTTGATGACTGCGAGCGGCTGCATGCCGAGCGAGACGGCGGCAGCGGGCGTGTCGCCCCAGCTGCCGTTCGGCGCGCGGAAGTACGGCACCGGATGGTCCGGGTCGCCGAGCGCCGTGCGGATGATGGTGAGGTTCTCCGCCATCCGCTGCGCCGCCGCCTCCTGGCTGAGCGCCCCCATGTCCTCGTACGTCGTGGAGTGGTTGCAGAGGGTGTGGCCCTCGGCGACGATGCGCTGCAGGATGGCCGCGCCGCCGGGCGCGGTGATGTTCTGGCCGATGACGCAGAAGACGGCCGAGATGTCCTTCGACTGCAGGTAGTCGAGCAGCGCCTCGGTCTCGCCGGGGTTCGGGCCGTCATCGAAGGTGAGCGCGGCGACGTCCCCCGCACCCTCTGCAGCGGTGACCGGCGTGACGGTCGGGTTCACGGCGCCGCCCGGTGGCACGTCGGGAGCAGGGCCGCCGCCCCCGCCGTCTCGCGCGGTGATGCTCAGGTCGTCGACGAGATACGTGTAGGGCTCGGCCCCGTCCGTGCCGATGTAGACCTGCAGCTGCGACACGTCGGCACCGGCCGGCACGGCGTAGCTGCCGCTGACGGTGATCCACCCCGAGGCCGACATGCTCGTGGTGCCGATCCAGGTGTACGCGGGCTTCATCACGAACCGCACACCGGGGGCGCCGACTGCGCCCTCGGGCAGCCGCACGCGCATGGAGAGGTCATAGGTCGTGCCGGCGTTGAACAGGCCGAGGGGCGACTGGATGCCGTCGAAGTCGTTCGCTCGATCCGCCACCTCGAGCACGCCGCCCGCGACGGTCAGCGTCGGGCCGCCGCTCTGCGTCCACGGGGCGTAGCTGCCGCCCTCGAAGTCGAGCGAGCTCACCGATGTCGCCGCACTCGCGGCGGCCGCGGGTATGGAGACGGCCAGCACCGCAGCAGCGAAACTTGCGAACAGCTTCCGAAAGGACATGAGCGCTCCCTTGCGCGTACGGACCGGATCTCCGCACCGTAAGAATCGCGACGCTCAACGCGCAAGAAGTTTGTTGCGCACGACAACTTAAGTTACCGAAACGAGACCGAAACTTTCAGGCCACGAGCGCGGCGGTGCTTTCCCGGACCACCAGACTGGTCGCCAGATCCATGCGAGGGACCTGGTCCAGCGGAGCCTGGGTCATGCGCAGGACGAGCCTCGTCGCCTCCTCGGCCATCCTGCGCAGCGGCTGCCGGACGGTGGTCAGTCGCGGGGTCACCCACTGCGCAAGCGGGATGTCGTCGTAGCCGACCACCGACACGTCCTCGGGGATGCGCAGCCCCAGCGGTCGAGCGGCCTCGAGCACGCCGAGCGCCTGGAGGTCGCTGCCGGCGAAGATCGCGGTCGGCCGCTCGAGACCGGCGAGCAGCTCGTGAGCGTGACGTCGGCCGCCCTCCGTGTGGAAGTCGCCGAACCTGATCCAGTCGGGTTCGATGGGCAGTCCCGCCGACGCCATCGCCGAGCGGAAGCCGTCGATGCGAGCGTGCGAGCACATCATGTCGTCGGGGCCGGTGATCGCCGCGATGCGGCGATGACCGAGCTCGATGAGATGCCGGGTCGCCATGAGCCCACCGGCCCAGTTCGCGGAGCCGACCGACGGCACGTCAGGTGAGGGATCTCCCGCCGGGTCGATGATGACGAACGGGATGTCGCGCACCCGGAGGGTCTCGCGGAACTCCGGCGGGATGTCCGAGAACACCAGCACCACACCGACCGGACGACGGCGGACGACGCCATCGATCCACTCCGCCGAGGGCGCGTGGCGGTCGCCGCTCGCGGTCAGCACGACGCTCATGCCGTGCTCGTCGGCTACGCGCTCGACGCCCCTGATGATCTCCATGGACCATGCCGCCTCCAGCTCGTGGAAGACGAGCTCGATGAGCCGGCTGGTCGGCTCCCCCGACCGACGGCGCAGATAGCCGTGCCCCGAGAGCAGCTGCTCCACGCGAGCTCGCGTGGCCGGGGCGACGTCGGTGCGCCCGTTGAGCACCTTCGAGATGGTGGACAGGGAGACCCCGGCCTCGGTGGCGATGGCGGCGAGCGTGACGCGCTCGCCGGTGCTCTGGGTCATGGTCGGTCAGTGTACGCCCGCTTCGAAAGTTGCGGAGCGCTTCACTTCGGCACGCCGGCGCGATACGTTGTCCTTCGCAACAATTTGTTCGACGTCGAACCAGGAGAGCGCGATGGTCACCCCCACCCCCGCAGACAAGTTCAGCTTCGGTCTCTGGACCATCGGCTACAACGGCACCGACCCGTTCGGCGGTCCGACGCGCGCGCCGCTCGACACGGTGCACGCGGTCGAGAAACTCGCCGAGCTCGGCGCCTACGGCCTGACCTTCCACGACGACGACCTGTTCGCCTTCGGCTCGACCGACGCCGAGCGCCAGACGCAGATCGACCGGCTCAAGGGCGCACTCGACGCCACCGGCCTCGTGGTGCCGATGGTCACCACGAACCTGTTCAGCGCGCCGGTGTTCAAAGACGGCGGGTTCACCTCCAACGACCGCCAGGTGCGCCGCTACGCCCTGCGCAAGGTGCTGCGCAACATCGACCTGGCGGCCGAGCTCGGCGCGAAGACCTTCGTCATGTGGGGCGGCCGGGAGGGCGCCGAGTACGACGCCGCGAAGGACATCCGTCAGGCGCTCGAGCGCTACCGCGAGGCCGTCAACCTGCTCGGCGACTACGTCACCGACAAGGGCTACGACATCCGCTTCGCCATCGAGCCCAAGCCGAACGAGCCCCGCGGCGACATCCTGCTGCCGACCCTCGGTCACGCGCTCGCGTTCATCGACTCGCTGGAGCGCCCGGAGCTGGTCGGCCTCAACCCGGAGGTCGGTCACGAGCAGATGGCGGGCCTGAACTTCGCGGCGGGCATCGCGCAGGCGCTGTACCACGGCAAGCTCTTCCACATCGACCTCAACGGCCAGCGCGGCATCAAGTACGACCAGGACCTGGTGTTCGGCCACGGCGACCTGCACAACGCGTTCGCCCTGGTCGACCTGCTCGAGAACGGCGGCCCGGACGGCGGGCCGACCTACGACGGCCCCCGCCACTTCGACTACAAGCCGTCGCGCACCGAGGACGAGACCGGGGTGTGGGAGTCGGCCGCCGCGAACATGCGCACCTACCTGCTGCTCAAGGAGCGCGCCGCCGCGTTCCGCGCCGACCCCGAGGTGCAGGAGGCGCTGCAGGCGTCGAAGGTGCTCGAGCTCGCCGAGCCGACCGCGCCCGAGGGCTACGAGGCGCTGCTCAACGACCGCTCCTCGTTCGAGGACTTCGACGCCGACGCCTACCTCGGGGGCAAGGGCTTCGGCTTCGTGCGGCTGCAGCAGCTCGCCACGGAGCACCTGCTCGGCGCGCGCTGACCCGACCCGCTCAGCGGATCGCCCGTTCCCGCTCGACGGGAGCGGGCGATTCGCGCATCCGAAGGAGAACCGCTGATGACGTTGGTCGCCGGAGTCGACTCGTCCACCCAGTCGTGCAAGGTCGTGATCGTGGATGCCGCCACCGGCGCCATCGCCCGCACCGGGCGCGCCTCGCACCCGGACGGCACCGAGGTGCATCCGGACACCTGGTGGGCCGCGCTGCAGACCGCGATCGCCGACGCCGGCGGGCTCGACGACGTGGCCGCGATCTCGGTCGGCGCGCAGCAGCACGGCATGGTGGTGCTGGATGAGCAGGGTCGCGTCATCCGCCCGGCCCTGCTGTGGAACGACACCCGCTCCGCCGCCGCGGCGGAGCAGCTCGCCCGCGAGTTCCCGGACGTCGTGCAGCGCACCGGCTCCGCCCCGGTCGCGTCCTTCACGTCCACCAAGCTGCGCTGGCTGCGCGACGCCGAACCTGAGAACGCCGCCCGCGTCGCGGCGGTCGCGCTGCCGCATGACTGGCTGACCTGGCGGCTGCGCGGCTTCGGTCCCGAGAACCCGGTGCTCGACGAACTGACCACCGACCGCTCCGATGCGAGCGGCACGGGGTACTGGAACCCGCACACCGGCGACTACGACCGGGAGCTGCTGATCGCGGCGCTCGGCCACGACGCGATCCTGCCCAGGCTGCTCGGCCCCGGCGAGGCACCCGCCCCCGGATTCGGTCCGGGCGCCGGGGACAACGCCGGCGCCGCGCTCGGCCTCGGCGCGCGCGAGGGCGACGTCGTCGTCTCGATCGGCACCAGCGGCACCGTCTTCGCGGTGACGACGCGCCCGGCGGGCAGCGCGACGGTCGCCGGCTTCGCCGATGCGAGCGGACTGTTCCTGCCGCTGGTGGCGACGCTCAACGCCGCGCGCGTGCTCGACGCGATGGCGCGGGTGCTCGGCGTCGACCACACGGCGCTCGGCGAGCTGGCGCTGACGGCCGAGACCGGGGCCGCGGGCG
>DATMVL010000207.1:0-3674 GCA_035563175.1 Rhodoglobus sp.
TTCCTCCGCACCGGTGCCGTGGGCCTCGGCGGGGTGGTGGCGGGCGGCGCCGTGGTCGGCGGGGTGGCCGCCGCGGTCGCCGGCACGCAGCACCCGCCGGAGTTCGCCCCGCTGGAACCCCGCAGCGAACCCGGCTTCGACCACGTCGTCGTGCTGATGTTCGAGAACCGGTCGTTCGACAATGTGCTCGGCTACCTCTACGACCAGGACGACCTGCCCGCCGGGTCGACCTTCGACGGGCTCGCGTTCGGGCAGTACGCGAACACCGCCCCCGACGGCACGGTGGTCGACGCCCACGTCTACATCGGCGACACCGACGAGGTGATGCGGCACCCGCAGCCCGATCCCGGAGAGCACTACCCGCACGTGAACACCCAGCTGTTCGACGTCGTCGATCCGAAGAGCAACGCCGAGCTGTGGGAGCACGGCACCCAGGCGCCGTTCAACGCGCCCGCCGCCGGTGCGACGCCGACGATGGACGGCTTCGTGCACGATTACATCGTCAACTGGCGCGAGCTGAAGAAGGGCGAGCATCCCGCCTACGACGACTACCGGGTCGCGATGGGCAGCTTCTCGCCGCAGATGCTGCCGGTGTTCTCGGCGATCGCGCGGGGCTTCGCGGTCTACGACGCCTGGCACTGCGCCGTGCCCTCGCAGACCTTCTGCAACCGCTCGTTCTTCCACGCCGCCACATCGCACGGCTTCGTGACCAACAAGGATCACGGCGGCTACGACAAGTGGATCGACGCGCCCGCGGCGCCGACGATCTTCAACCGGCTGCAGGATGCCGGCAAGACCTGGCGGGTCTACTACGACGCCGCCCAGCTGGTCTCGTTCACCGGCATGCTCCATGCGGCGGTGCTCGAGCCGTTCTGGAAGACCAACTTCCGATCCATGGAGCAGTTCCACGACGACGTCGCGAACGGCGCGCTGCCGGACTACGCCTTCATCGAGCCACGCATGGTGTTCAACCACAACGACATGCACCCGCCGGTCGGCACGCTGCGGGAGGGCGAGTACGACGGCGCCAAGATCTACAACAGCGCGCTGTCGGACGTGCGCGCCGGCGAGGCCCTGCTGCACAGCGTGTACACCTCGCTGCGCCAGGCGAAGAGCGCATCCGGCAGCAACGCCATGAACACGGCGCTGCTCGTCACCTTCGACGAGCACGGCGGCACCTACGACCACGTGCCGCCGCCCTCCGCGGTGCCGCCGGACCCGTCGGCGCCGGCCGGCGAGATGGGCTTCGCCTTCGACCGGCTGGGATGCCGGGTGCCGGCGATCGTGGTGAGCGCCTACACCGCGCAGAACACGATCGTCCACGACGAGATGCACCATGGGGCCCTGGCTGCGACGCTGGAGCGCCTGCACGGCCTCGAGCCGCTGACCCGGCGCGACGCCACCGCCGACACCCTGGACAACGCGGTGAACCTCACCGAACCGCGCCAGCCGTACACCTGGCCGGTGACGCATCCCGCCTACGTGCCGCCGAACCCGGAGGCGGTGCCGGCACCGCACGAGGAGCACAAGCACCGCCCGCTGTCGACGCCGGCGAAGGGGCTGCTCGGTCTGCTGCTCGCCAGGTACGAACCCGACCGCGCCGTTCCGGAGACCTACGGCGACGCGTACGACGTGCTGGTGAAGCACGGGAAGGGGCTGTTCGGGGTCCGCGACTGACGCGGGCACACCCGGCACCCGGGGTTCTCCCATCGGACGTCGAGGCGGACCTGCGACGATGCCGATCGTGTCCCGCATCCGCCTGCTCATCAGCTGCGTGACCGCGGGCTACCTGCTGCTGCTGGTGTGGCTGACGTTCATGCCCTCGGCCGACGGGCGTCCGCCCGCGTCGGTGTGGATGCTCGTGGGCTTCGCTCCCGTCGGCGCTCTGCTGGTGCTGCTGCTCGGGTCCCGCCGCTGGTGGTCCGCTGCCGGCTTCGGCGTGCTCGGCGCCGCCTGGGTGGAGGCGGCGCAGACCATCTGGTTGCCCATCTACGCGAGCGGATGGGACGTGCTGATGGGCGGCGCCGGTGTCGTGCTCGGCGTGGCGATCGGCTATGCGGCGCTCGGACTGCGCCGCCGGTCGATGCGTTCTCATGGGACTTCCAGGATCATCGCTCAGGCTGGCATGCGGGAGATCCCCAGGGCCGAGTGAGCCTCCGGTGGTTCCCGGCCGCCGCATTCCGTCCGCGCACCTGAGCGCGGAGCGCCGGCCGGGTGCGCGACGCCGCCGGTGACCGTGCCGCTCGCAGCCCCGCAGAACCCGAAAGCCCGACCCGTGCCCTCACGCTCCACCGGCGCGCCGCTGCGCGCCCGCAAGACGCTCGCCTTCACCGGCGTCGCGCTGCTCGCCCTCACCACCGCGCTTCCCGCGACCGCGAACGTGGTCGTCCCCGAGCAGCCCGTGCTCTCGGCCGCGCAGACGCTGCGCGTGCCCGCCTACATCGAGCCGGAGCTGGTGCAGCGCGACGCCTTCGGCTTCTCCGCCTTCTCGCTGGTGCAGTGGCCGGTCGCCGCGGGCAGCCCGATCAGCAGCTACTACGGATACCGGTCGTGCGCCGGCTGCACCTCGGACCACTCCGGCATCGACTTCACCCCCGGCTCGGGCGCCGACGTGTACGCCGTCGCGGACGGCGTGGTCACCGAGGCGGGGTACGCGGCCGACTTCGGCGTGTACGTGGTCGTCCAGCACGACCTCGAGGGTGAGATCGTCAGCACCCGGTACGCGCACCTGCAGCAGGACGGCGCCGCCGACTTCGCCGTCGGTCAGGCGGTCGAGCGCGGCACCGTGCTCGGGCACGTCGGCGAGACCGGCATGGCGACGGGCCCGCATCTGCACTTCGCCGTGGAGTACGGTCCGCAGCAGTGGGTCGACCCGTACCCGTGGCTGCTCGCGCACGTGAACGTCTGACGCGGCTCACAACATCCCTTGAGCATCCGTCCCTACCGTGTGGACATGAGCCCGAAACGGTCTGAGGACGACATCGCCATCGAGCGCTACCGGTACCTGCTGCGCACCGCGCCGCCGGAGACGATCGAGCAGGTGCACGCCGAGGCGTTCGAGAAGCTGACGCCGCAGCAGCGCCGCAAGGTGTACGACGAGTTGAGCCGCAACTCGCTGCCCGGCGAGCAGCCGCGGGATGACGAGCCGCAGTCGCTCGCTGCGGCCGCGACCCGCAACGAGCTGCGGCAGCCGGGCACCATGGAGCGCTCGTTCGGCGGCCCGAGCTTCCTCGGCATGTTCGGCAGCTCGCTGCTCGGCACCATCGCCGGGTACGTGATCGCCTCAGCGCTGGTCTCGGCCTTCATGCCCGATCCCGGGGCCGACACGGCCGGTGGCGAGGGCGATGGCTCGGGCGACGGTTCCGACTCCGGTGGTGACGGCGGCGACGGTGGTGGTGGTGACGCCGGCGCCGACGCGTCGGCGGATGCCGGTGGCGGCGACTTCGGCGGCGGGGACTTCTTCGGCGGTGGCGGCGACTTCGGCGGCGGAGATTTCGGTGGCGGGGACTTCGGCTTCTAGCCGCGCGCTGCACCCGTCATCCGGCGAGCACCGACGTAGCCTCGACTGGTGAACGACGACCGCTACGGATCCGACGTGCTCGCAGGGTTCCGCCGCGCCCGCGGGCCGGCTCCCGTGCCCGCCGTGCCCCTCGAGAGCGGCATGGTGGTCGAGA
>DATMVL010000208.1:0-2662 GCA_035563175.1 Rhodoglobus sp.
CAGCAGCGCCGGCCACAGCGTCCGGGTCATGGCTCCGAGGGTAGCGTCGCCCGAATAGGGTGAACCCATGCTGCTCTCCGACCGCGACATCCGCGCCGAGCTCTCCGCGGGCCGCATCAGCCTCGACCCGCTCGACCTCGAGATGGTGCAGCCGTCGAGCATCGACGTGCGCCTCGACCGGTTCTTCCGGCTGTTCGACAACCACAAGTACCCCTTCATCGACCCGGCGGAGGATCAGCCCGAGCTGACCCGGCTGATCGAGACCAAGCCCGACGAGCCGTTCATCCTGCACCCGGGCGAGTTCGTGCTGGGGTCCACGTTCGAGCTGGTCACCTTGCCCGACGACGTCGCCGCGCGCCTCGAGGGCAAGTCGAGCCTCGGCCGCCTCGGCCTGCTGACGCACTCGACCGCGGGCTTCGTCGACCCCGGCTTCTCGGGGCACGTGACCCTCGAGCTGTCGAACGTCGCGACGCTGCCGATCAAGCTGTGGCCGGGCATGAAGATCGGGCAGCTGTGCTTCATCCGCACCAGCTCGCCGGTCGACCGGCCGTACGGCACCGGCGAGTACGGCAACCGGTACCAGGGCCAGCGCGGCCCGACCGCCTCGCGGAGCCACCTCAACTTCCACCGCACCGACGTGCGGTCGACGGATGCCGGAGCGGCCGGGCGCTAAGCCCCGGTTGGCGCCGCGATGGCGTCGATCTCGATCCGCGCCCCGCGGAACAGCCGCTCCACCCCGACCACGGTGCTCGCCGGCGGTTCGGCCGCGGTGTCGATGATGGTGTCGCGCACGGTGCGGTAGGTGACGAAGCGGTCCTGGTCGAGGCCGGTGATGTACACGGTCACGCGCACCAGGTCGGCGAGGGACGCCCCGCCCGCGGCGAGCGCCCGCTCCAGCTGCCGCAGCGTCAGCTCGACCTCGCGGCCGAAGTCATCGGGCGTCGAGCCGTCCTCCTCGAAGCCGATCGCGCCGGACACGAACACCAGGTCGCCGGCGCCCACGCGCACGCTGTCGGAGATGCCCGGGTAGGGCGAGTCGGTGTTGCGCTGGATGCGCGAGCTCACGCCGCGCCCCGGGCCCGGCCCAGCTGCTCCAGCTGCCAGCCGAGCCACGGGCTGAACGCGTAGGGCGCCGCCGCCGCGGCGTCGCGCAGCGAGTCGGGGTCGACCCAGGCGAACTCGGCGACCTCCGCCGGGTTCGGGGCCACGGCATCCAGCGTCACCGCCCGGTAGACGGGACAGATCTCGTTCTCGATGATGCCGGATGCGTCGACGGCTCGGTAGCGGAAGTCCGGCAGCACCGGGGCGAGGTCGGTCACCGTGATGCCGAGCTCGGCGCGGGCGCGGCGCACGATCGCATCCTCGACGTCCTCGTCGGGGCCGGGGTGCCCGCAGAACGAGTTCGTCCAGACGCCCGGCCAGGTCAGCTTGCTCAGGGCGCGGCGGGTGACGAGCACCCGACCGTCGGGGGCGTAGACATGACACGAGAACGCCAGGTGCAGCGGGGTGCTCGTCGAGTGCACCGTCAGCTTGTCGGCGACGCCGACCGGGATGCCGGCCTCGTCGACCAGCACCACCTGTTCGGTCGTCGTGTTCATCACGTAGTCTGCCCCAATGGATGGTGCTGGTCTGCTCGCCATCTCGCGTGAGCGGCAGTCGCAGGTCGACGCCGTGCTGGCGCGCTTCTTCAGCCTAGCCCGCACCCGCGCCGCCGCCATGGGTCCGCAGTACGTGCAGCTGTGGGAGGCGCTCGAGGCCAACACCACCGGCGGCAAGCGGTTCCGCCCCCGCATGGTGATGGGGGCCTACCAGGCGCTCGGCGGCGCCGATCACGAGGCGGCCGCGAACGTGGGCGCGGCGTTCGAGCTGCTGCACACCGCGCTGATCGTGCACGACGATGTCATCGACCGCGACTTCACCCGGCGGGGGCTGCCGAACATCTCCGGCGGCTACCGCGACCGCGCCCTCGCCGACGGCGTCCCGGCTCGCGCCGCCGAGCACACCGGCATCTCGGCGGCGGTGATCGCCGGCGACCTCGCGCTGTTCAACGCCTACCGTCTGGTCGACCGCAGCGGCGTCGACGACCTGACGCGCGGCAAGCTGCTCGACGTCATGGACGAGGCGCTGTTCGCCTCGGCCGCCGGCGAGCTCATCGACGTCGACTTCGCGAACGTGCCCGAGGTGCCGCGCGTCGACGACATCCTCACCATGGAGCGCCTGAAGACCGCGGTGTACTCGTTCGAGTGTCCCCTCCAGGCCGGCGCCATCCTCGCCGGCGCCTCCGACGAGGTGGTCGCCACGCTCGCCGACTTCGGTCGCGAGATCGGCATCGCCTATCAGATCGTCGACGACCTCCTCGGCGTCTTCGGCCTCGAGGCCGAGACCGGCAAGACGACGCTGGGCGACCTGCGCGAGGGCAAGCGCACCGTGCTCATCGCCTATGCGACCTCCACCCGAGAGTGGCAGGCCGTGGCGCACCTGTTCGGCAGCCCTCAACTCAGCGAGGACGACGCGATCTCGCTCCGTGAAGTGCTGATCGGATGCGGCGCCCGCTCCTTCGCGGAGGGTCTGGCCCGCTACTACGCCAACCGCGCCCTAGCACGCCTGGCCGAGCCGCACATCCCACCGGCACTCCGCACGGAGCTGCACCCGGTCGCGGACG
>DATMVL010000209.1:0-17189 GCA_035563175.1 Rhodoglobus sp.
GGCGGCGTCGAACGTGCCCTCGGGCGTGAACGTGCCGAGGTGCAGCTCGTACACGATGCCGTCCCTCAGCTCGATGCCGCGCCAGTCGCCGTCCTGCCAGTCGTGCTGCGCGGGGTCGAAGGTGCGCGACAGCCCGTGCACGCCCTCCGGCTGCCGCCGGGATCGCGGGTCGGGCACCGGATGCTCGTCGTCGTCGAGCAGGAAGCCGTAGTCCACGTCGCCCTGCGTCGGCACCTCGGCCCGCCAGAACCCGTCGGCATCGCGCTCCATGTCGTGCGCGGTGCCGTCGACCTGCACCCGCATGCGCTCGACCCGCGGGCCCCACACCTCGAACATCGTCATGACAGCTTCCTTATCCGAGAAGAGCGACGGGGTACCGCGCGAGCAGGTCGGCGACGAGCAGCTCGCCTCCCGCGTACACGGTGCCGGTGATGTGGTCGACGACCTCGCGGCCGGGCAGCAGCACCCGGGTGTCGCCCCAGCCGCGCCGCTGCAGACCCACCGGCAGCCGGGTGGCGAGCGTGACCGCACCGCCGCGGTCGAAGGCGACCAGGTGCTCGGCGGCCTCGCCGACGACGGTGAGGGGCACGTAGCGGGTGAACAGGTCCGGCCGGTCGCGGCGCAGGCGCAGCGCGCGGCTGGTCACCAGCAGCTTCGCCGCACCGGTCTCATCGAGCTCCGGCAGCTCGCCGGCGTCGATGGCGGCGAGCATCGCGCGCCGCTCGTCGAAGTCGACGTGGCGCCGGTTGTCCGGATCCACCAGCGACGTCTCCCAGAGCTCGCTGCCCTGATACACGTCGGGCACACCGGGGGCGGTGAGCTGGATGAGCTTGGCCGACAGCGAGTTGCTCCAGCCGGGCATCCGCACGACCTCGACGATCCCGGTCAGGGTGTCGGCGAGCTCGCCCGGCTCGAACAGCCGATCGATGGCCGCGTGCATGCGGCCCTCGAACGCCTCGTCGGGCTCGGTCCAGGTGGTCGACGTGCCGGCCTCGCGGGCGGCCTTCTCGGCGTAGGCGTGCAGCCGCTCGGCCGACGCCGGCCAGGCTCCGACGATCGACTCCCAGAGCAGGTTCTCGAACGGCCCGTCGCCCATCGGCGCGAGCGTCCGCAGCCGCTCGACCGCGGTGCGCCACTCGTCCGGCACCTCCGACAGCACATCGATGCGGGCGCGCACGTCCTCGCCGCGCTTGGTGTCGTGCGTGGACATCGTGGTCATGGACGCCGGGAAGGCGCCGTGCCGCGTCTCCTGCCGACGGTGGAACTCCTCGAGCCCGATGGCGAACTCCGCCGGGTCGGCGCCCACCTCGGTCAGTGACGCCAGCCGGGTGTAGCGGTAGAACGCGGTGTCCTCCACGCCCTTGGCCATGACCATGCCGGTGGTCTGCTGGAAGCGCTGCGACGCGAGATGCGCGGGATCGCGCAGCACCTCGACGAGCGCGTCGATCGTGCCGGCGAGGTCCGGCCGGCGGCGACGTGCGTCGGCGGCCGCGTGCTCGAGGTGCTCGACGCCGTGCGGGAGGTACGAACGGTAGACCGGGAAGCAGGCGGCCAGTTCGGCGAAGCCGTCTGCGGCATCCGTGAGCTCCGGCGTCAGCCGCGCGAGGCGCTGGATCTCGGAGTGCAGGATGCCGTCGGCGATGGCGCGCTTCGTGCCGTGGATCATGTCGGCCCAGTCCGCGCGCTCGCCGCGCTGGTCGGCGTCGAGCGCGTCGAGCGCCGACCGGCCGGCCGGGTCCACCAGGATGCGGTCGATGTCGGCCAGCGCGTCGTACCCGGTCGTGCCTGCGGCCTGCCAGTGCGGGGGCAGCGTCTCGTCGCCCTCCAGGATCTTCTCCACGAGCACATAGGACGAGCCGGTGAGGCGGGCCAGGTCGTCCAGGTAGCCGCCCGGGTCGAGCAGGCCGTCCGGGTGATCGACCCGGAGGCCATCGATCAGGCGCTCGCGGAACCAGCGGCCGATCTCGGCGTGGGACTCGTCGAACACCCAGGGCACCTCGACGCGGATCGCGGCGAGCGTGTTCACGGCGAAGAAGCGCCGGTAGTTGAGCTCGCCGTCGGCGCGTTTCCAATGCACCAGTTCGTAGCGCTGACGGGCGTGCACCTCGTCGGGGGTGCCGCCCTCGGTGCCCGGGCGGATCGGGTACCGGGTGCCGTAGTAGTCGAGCTGCCCGTCGACGATCGAGAGGCCCGGGGTCGCCTCACCCGACTCGCTCGGCGCCTCGCCGAGCACGGGGATGCGCACCTTCGCCGCGAAGTCCCAGTCCACGTCGAACGCCTCCGCGTAGCGCGAGTCCTGCCCGTTCTCGAGCAGATCCCACCACCATCCGTTCTCGGCCGGAGTGGCCACGCCCATGTGATTGGGCACGATGTCGACGAGCACGCCCATACCGGCGTCGCGGGCCGCGGCGGAGAGCGCTTCGAGGCCCTCCGGGCCGCCGCGCACCGGATCGATGACCGCGTGGTCGACCACGTCGTAGCCGTGGTCGGAGCCCTCGGCGGCCTTCAGCAGCGGCGACAGGTACACCCAGTCGGCACCGAGGTCGCGGAGGTAGTCCACCAGTCCAGCGGCGTACTGCAGGTCGAGCGCCGGGCGGATCTGCAGCCGGTAGGTGGAGCGGGGGATCACCGCAGCTCCCGCAGCACGAGCACGGAGCGACCGGTGACCGTGAACGTCGCGCCGGCCTCGAGCTCGAGGTCGGGCTCGTCGGCCGTCGTGGTGTCGACCACGACCTGCCAGCGGGCGCCGTACTCGTCGGAGGGCAGCTCGAAGTCCACGCCCTCGTCGTGGGCGTTGAAGTACAGCAGGAAGTTCACGTCCTCGATCGGCTGGCCGCGACGATCACGGGCGCGGATGCCCTGCCCGTTGAGGAACATGCCGATCGACTTGACGTAGCCGGACTCCCAGTCCTCCTGGGTCATCGCGGTCGCGTCGGTGGACATCCATTCGACGTCCAGCAGCGGCTCGCCGGCCCCGCGCCGCACCGGGCGGCCGGTGAAGAACCGCCTGCGGCGGAACACCGGGTGCTCGGCCCGAAGCGCCGAGACGCGCGCCGTGAACGCAGCGAGCTGCTCGTCGGCGTTCGCCCAGTCGACCCACGACAGCTCGTTGTCCTGCGCGTAGGTGTTGTTGTTGCCCTGCTGGGTGCGGCCGAGCTCGTCGCCGTGCAGGAGCATCGGCACACCCTGCGACAGGAACAGTGTCGTGATGAAGTTGCGTTGCTGCCGCGAACGGATCTCGAGCACCGCCGGGTCGTCCGTCTCGCCCTCGACACCGCCGTTCCACGAGCGGTTGTGCGACTCGCCGTCGTTGTTGTCCTCGCCGTTGGCGTCGTTGTGCTTCTCGTTGTACGACACCAGGTCGCGCAGCGTGAAGCCGTCGTGCGCGGTGACGAAGTTGATGGACGCCACCGGCCGGCGCCCGCTGGTCTCGTAGAGGTCGGGCGAACCCGACAGCCGGCTCACGAACTCGCCGACCGTGGCGGGCTCGCCGCGCCAGAAGTCGCGCACGGTGTCGCGGTAGGCGCCGTTCCACTCCGACCACTGGGGCGGGAACCCGCCGACCTGGTAGCCGCCTTCGCCGATGTCCCAGGGCTCGGCGATGAGCTTCACCTGCGAGACCACCGGATCCTGCTGCACGAGCTCGAAGAAGGTGGCCAGCTTGTCGACCTCGTAGAACTCGCGGGCGAGCGTGGCGGCGAGGTCGAAGCGGAAGCCGTCGACGTGCATCTCGGTCACCCAGTACCGCAGCGAGTCCATGATCAGCTGCAGCGAGTGCGGGTGCCGCACGTTGAACGAGTTGCCCGTGCCGGTGGTGTCGAAGTAGTGAGCGAGGTCGTCCTCGACGAGTCGGTAGTACGCCGCGTTGTCGATGCCGCGGAACGACAGCGTCGGGCCCATGTGATTGCCCTCGGCGGTGTGGTTGTAGACCACGTCGAGGATGACCTCGATGCCGGCCTCGTGGTACGCCCGCACCATGCTCTTGAACTCGAGCACCTGCTGACCGTGGTCGCCCGTCGAGGAGTAGCCGGCGTGCGGCGCGAAGAAGCCGATCGTGTTGTAGCCCCAGTAGTTGCTGAGGCCCTTGTCGACGAGCGTGGAGTCGTTGACGAACTGGTGCACAGGCATCAACTCGAGCGTGGTGATGCCGAGCTTCTGCAGATGCTCGATGACCGAGGGGTGCGCGAGGCCGGCGTAGGTGCCGCGCTGCTCCTCCGGAACGTCCGGGTGCAGCTCCGTCATGCCCTTGACGTGCGCCTCGTACACGACGGTGTCGTTGTACGGGATGCGCGGAGCGGTCTCACCGCTCCAGTCGAAGAACGGGTTGATGACGACGCCGAGCATCATGTGCGAGGCGGAATCGTCCTCGTTGCGCTCGTCGGGAGCGTCGAAGCGGTAGGAGAACAACGACGGATCCCAGTCGATCTCGCCGCTGGTGGCCTTGGCGTACGGGTCGAGCAGCAGCTTCGACGCGTCGTAGCGGCAGCCCTTCTCCGGATCCCACGGTCCGTGCACCCGGTAGCCGTAACGCTGACCGGCCTGCACGGTCGGCAGGTAGGCGTGCCAGATGTAGCCGTCGACCTCCGTGAGCTCGACGCGGGTCTCGGTGCCCGCGTCGTCGAACAGACAGAGCTCGACGCGCTCGGCGCCCTCGCTGAACAGAGCGAAGTTCGTCCCGCTGCCGTCGAACGTCGCTCCGAGTGGATATGCGGCCCCAGGCCAGGTCTCGATCGGCACGTGCCCGATGGTATGAGTCGCGGAATCGACGGCGCAGGGGGTTGCAGGCGTCTCTATCCCCGGATAGGACGCGGTAAAGTCAAGTACCTCGCGGGACTTTTCTCCGTCCGTAGGGTGATTCCGGGCCCGACCGTCCGGGTGCCGTAGAGAAAGGCCGCGGTGAGCGACCCAGAATCCATCGCACAGGAGCAGCTTCGGCTGGAGAACTGCGCGCGTGAGCCCATTCGGACGCCGGGACGCATCCAGTCGCACGGGGTCGTGCTGGGGGTCGACAACCGCACCCGCGAGATCGTCTACGTCAGCGAGAACGCCGGCGGACTGCTGGGGCACACCCTCGAGGATCCGAACCTCCTGGCCGCGCTCGAGACCGGATCGGCGATCGACCCCATCCGCATCCCGTTCGCCGACGGTCTGTACGACGTCATCGTGCACCCGGGCACCACGCGCACCCTGATCGAGCTCGAAGAGGCCGTCGTCGGCATGGAGTACGTGCGCACCGCCGTCGTGGGGGCGATCCAGCGGCTCTCATCGGTGCGTGACGTCGCCGAGCTGCGCCGGGCCGCTGCGCGGGAGATCAAGGCCATCACCGGCTTCGACCGCGTGATGGTCTACCACTTCTTCCCGGACGGCCACGGCGAGGTGGTCGCCGACGAGCGCGCGGAGGACATGGAGCCCTATCTGGGGCTGCACTTCCCGGCCTCGGACATCCCCACCCAGGCGCGCCAGCTCTACATCACCAAGCTCTCGCGGTCGATCGTGCGCACCGACGACCCGGGCATCCCGCTGCTGGCGATCGCCGACGATCCGACCGCCATCGACCTGAGCGAGGCCGAGCTTCGCGCCGTCTCGCCGTATCACCTGCAGTACATGCGCAACATGGGCCAGGCGTCGACGGTGTCGTTCTCGCTCATCATGGACGGCGAGCTCATCGGCATGATCACCTGCGCCCATCGCGAGACCCGCCGGCTGCCGGTGCTGCTGCGCCGCTCGATCGAGGTCGTCGCCAGCCAGCTCGCCATGCAGCTCGATGCCATCGGGCAGATCGACCGGCTCAAGCACGACGTCGAGGTGCGTGAGCGTCGCGCCGCCCTGCTGGCCCCGCTCTTCGCGTCCGACGACATGGTCGGCACCCTGCTGCGGGGCGAGTGGACCGTGCTCGACCTCATCCCCGCGGATGGCGTGGCGCTGAGGATCGGCGACGAGATCCACACGCGCGGTGCCGTGCCGGCTCAGAGCGAGCTCAAGCGCCTCATCGTGACGGTCGGCGAAACCCAGGTCGCGACGCACATGCTCGAGCGCGACCGGCCCGACCTCGCCGCGCTCGTCCCGGATGCCGCCGGCCTCATCTCGGTGTCGCTCGGTGCGGGCAACTGCGTGATGTTCTTCCGGAACGAGGTGACGCGGGTCGTGGACTGGCTCGGGGACCCCGGCCCGGACAATCGGCCGGACCCGCTGTCGCCGCGGCTGTCGTTCTCGTCGTGGCAGGAGAGCGTGGCGGGCACGGCGGAGCCCTGGGGCACGGTCGTCGATGAGGCGGCGCAGCTCGGTCAGGAGCTGCAGGGCGCGCTGCTGCGGCGAGCGGAGGCACGGCTCGCCGAACTCGCCATGCACGACGCCCTCACCGGGCTGCGGAACCGGCGCTTCTTCGCCGACAACCTCGAGCGCGCGCTGCAGGAACGCAGGCGACCGGACAGCGTCTCGCTGCTGTTCGTCGACCTCGACGACTTCAAGGGCATCAACGACACGTACGGCCACGATGCCGGCGACGCGGTGATCGTCGAGGTCGGGCGGCGGCTGGTCGCCAGCTCGCGCACCGCCGACGCGGTGGCGCGGCTCGGCGGTGACGAGTTCGTCGTCGTCTGCGAGCACACCACGCCGCAGGATGCTCGCAGCATCGCCGACCGCATCGTGGCGGCTGTCGGGGTGCCGATCGCGGCCCGGGGTGCGCTCATCACGGTGACCGCGTCCTGCGGGATCGTGACGGCCGACGACGCCACGACTGGTGCGGCGCTGCTCGAGGCGGCGGACGCGGCGATGTACCGGGCGAAGGCCGGCGGCCGCAACCGCGTCGCGATCTAGGAGCGCGGCGCGGGCTCGGGCGTGATCTTCAGCCCGGACGGGGTGTTCGCCGAGTCGATGAGCTGATCGAGCCACTCGCGGTTGAGCGGCTGCGCAGCGTCGGCGTAGGTGAACTGCACGATGCTCGCCGGATTCAACCAGATCGCGGAGCGACTGCCGTCCTCTGCGGTCACCGAGAACGCGAAGCTCTCGTTGCGGCGCAGCTTCGCCAGCACCACGACCTCGACGTGCGCGAGCGTGCGGTCATCCAACTCGAAGGTCACCGGCGGTGACCCGTACAGCAACTGACCCACGGAACTCCTTGCGATCGGTGGAACTATCGTAGCGTGGGAGGAGCATCCCGAATCCAAGAGGAGCCAGTGTGACGATCGTGCATCGCCTGTCCGTGGACGGCAAGGACTACTTCCTGCCGGACCCCATCGATGACCTGCGGGGCAAGATCCTCGAGGCCGTGAAGGCCGGCGGGGGCTACGTCAACATCCCGCCGCTGCGCGGGGGCCCGGGCATCGACATCCTGTTCTCGCCCGGAATGCCCGTGGTGTGGACGCAGATCGAGGTCGCCGACCCGGTGGAGACCGAGGCCGGCCCGGAGACTCCGCACCCCGACGGCACCATCGACATCTGAGTCGACGAGAGGCGGCGGGCGGCGGAAGCCGGCGCCGCCTCGCCCGACCCGCCGGGACCGCGATATCAGGCGGTGCGCAGCAGCGTCTCGAGCGCCGCGGCCGGCATGGGCTGCCCGATGAGGTAGCCCTGTGCGCGGTCGCAACCCAGGGCGATCGCGTGGTCGAGCTGGTCGGCCGTCTCGACGCCCTCGGCCACGACGCGGATGCCGGTCTCCTTCGCCTCGGCGAGCACCGCGTGCAGCACCCGGCGAGCGGCCTGGCGCGTGCCGCGGATCAGCGACTGGTCGACCTTGAGCTCGGTGGCCGGCAGGTTGTGCAGCTGGTCCGAGCTGGAGTGCCCGGTGCCGAAGTCGTCGATGGAGACGCCGATGCCCAGGTCACGCAGCTCGTTCAGGCACTCCACGGCGTGCGGCAGATCGACGATCGGCTCGGCCTCGGTGATCTCCAGCGTGAGCATCGGCGGGTTCAGCGAGCACTCGGCGAGGGCGTTCAGCACCTCGCCGCAGAACAGATCGCCCTCGAGCTCGGTCGGCGACACGTTGATCGACAGCTCGAGCTCGAGCCCGGCGTCCCGCCAGGTGGAGAGTTGGCGTGTCGATGCCTGCAGCACGAACCGGCCCACCTCGCGGATGTTCCCCGCCCACTCGGCGACCGGGATGAACGTGTTCGGCGCGATGATGCCGTACTCGGGGTGGTCCCAGCGCACCAGGGCCTCGACCGAGACGATCCGGCCGGTGGCCAGGTCGATCTGCGGCTGGTAGTGGGCGAGGAGCTCCCCCCGCTGCGCCGCACCCTCGAGATCGGCCGCAAGACGGGCCTCGGGTATCGCGTGCACGACGTCCATTATCAGACCGATATTCCGGATCTCGCCAAACGGTGGCGCCGGATGATCGCGTCGTCCTATACTCGCCGCCCCCTCGCGTAGGCTGGTCTGCCGTGGGACTGCTGACGTACGACTCCAAGCTCACCGCCGCCTTCGACGACCGCGTGCTGGCACACCTGCAGGCCGTCATCTGGTCGAAGCTGCGCCGCGGTGAGTCCTTCTCCTTCACCTGGAGCGAGAGCCTCGCCGACGGATCCGGACGCAAGTCGATCTGGCTCAGCGCGAGCGTGCCGATCGTGTTCGAGTACTTCGGCAGCCGCGCCCCGGCGCTGAACCCGAACTGGGTGCAGGCGCTGACCAAGAGCGCGAACTCCACGGGCGGACTGCACCTGGTGCCCGAACCGCCGGCACCGCAAGCGAGCTAGCAGAGGCGGTCTGCCCTCGCAACCCCCGGCGTTCGGCGTCTCCTCGACGTATCGTCATGCTCACGACGACCGGAAGGGGGAGCGATGCCGCCCACCATCTCCGTCCTCCGCATCGAGGACGACGCTCAGCGCACGGTCGGCTTCGTCGAACGAGCCGGCAGCGTGTACGTCTCACTTCGCGGATCGCACTACTCCTTCGCCGTCGAGGTCGGCCAGTCGCTCACCTTCGAGCGTGCCCGCGAGGTGCTGCTGCAGGTTCGGGAGCACGCGGCGTGACCCTGCTGCATCCCGCTCGAGTCGGCTCGCCCGTCGGCGTGTGGCTCGTGGACGGGCACCCGGATCGGATCGTGCACGGTGCCGAGCGCTTCCGCGTCGTCAGCCCTGCCATGCAGACCGCCGAGGGATGGACGTTCCGCGCGGTGCGTGACGACGGCTCGCTCTACGACTTCGACATCGTCGCCGACGGCGCCGACCACTGGACGCTCGGCCGCGTGGTCGACGCCGACTGGCGCACCGCGCGCCGCAGCGCCTAGCGCTTCGAGTCGTCGAGCGGCTCGCCGTTCAGCACCACGCCCTGCGCGGGCGGCTGCTGCGTCGACGACTGCGCGGGCACGTGAGCCTGCGGCACGGGATTCACCGCTGCATCGGGAGCGACCACCGGAGCGGCCTCTGCCGGCTGGGCGCCGCCCTGCGGCTGGCGCGCACCACGGATCGCGGCGACGATGCCGGCCACGCCGATCGCGATCGCGGCGAGCACCCAGATGCCCTGATTCGTGAGCTGGTACCGCATCGTCGTGCCGATGACGGCGAGGAAGCGCTCCAGGTTGCTGCCGGTGGCGGTGAAGGCGCTCACCAGCAGGCCGGTGACGACGCCGAGGAACACCGCGACCAGCGAGACGATGATGAACGGCACCCATCCCCGTCGTGAGAGCGGTGCGCCGGCGCCCCTCCCGTACAGCCAGTGCGCGATCGCCGGGATCACGATCGGCACGACGAACAGGAAGTAGCCGACCGCACCCGCCAGGCCGAAGATCAGCATCCCGATCGGGATGCTGACCAGTGCGAGCGCGGTGCCCCGGCCGACGTTCTCAGCGGGCTGGGCGGGAGCGGTGTCGGTCATGCTGTCACCCTAGCGATCCTCAGGTGCGGGGCGCGGTGGGGAGCGCTGCCCATGCTCAGGTCTGGCAGCGGGGGCACCACCACACGTCGCGCAGCTGCAGCTCGGTGTCGCCGAGCTCGCCCTTGCGGACGGGGGTGCCGCAGCGCCGGCAGCGCTGGCCGGTTCGGCCGTAGACCCAGAACCGGTCGCGGAACTCGTTGCCGGTGAAGGTGCGCTCGACCCGGTCGCGGTTGGCGTCGATGAGCCGTTTCGCGAGCGCGACCACCTTCTCCGGCTGCGGCACCTCGCCCACGGGCCTGGTGGGCAGGATGCCCCGCAGGAAGCAGAGCTCCGCCCGGTACACGTTGCCGAGACCCGCCATCACGCGCTGGTCGAGCAGCGCGAGGCCGACCTCGCGATCGGGGTCCCTCGTCAGATTTCCCAGCGCGAGATCGGCATCCCAGTCCGGCCCCAGCAGATCCGGGCCGAGGTAGCCGACCACGTCGTCCTCATCGGCGGTGCGCACCACCTCGAGCAGGCCGAGCTCGAACCCGACCGCTTCGGCGCGATCGTTGGCCAGGATGGCGCGGGCCTTGAACGCCGGCTTCCGCCAGCGCTCACCGGGCCGGTACACCTGCCAGACGCCCTCCATCTTGAGGTGACTGTGGATGCTGTAGTCGCCGACCCGGGCGAGCAGGTGCTTGCCGCGGCTGACCACCTCGTGCACCGTCTCTCCGCTGAGGTCGACGGTGGCGTACTTCGGCACCCGCAGATCGCACCGGGTCAGCACGGTGCCCGCGAGCGCCTCGTGCAGCCGCCGGGCCGCCTGGTAGACCGTGTCGCCCTCAGGCACGCAGCCTCAGCCCCTGCGGCGTGTTCGAGAACCCGGCCTCCGCGAGCAGCTGCCCGAAGGGCGTCCCCACGCCGAACTCCCCGTCGATCTTCTCGATCCGCATGCGCCCGACCCGCGTCTTCACGACGGTCGCGAGCTCCGTGGCCGCAGCGCGCAGCGCCGCCTCGTCGGCGGTGAAGGTCAGCACGCTCTTGCCGCCGCGCTCCACGTAGACGGCGAGTGCGCCGTCCACCAGCACCACCAGCGCGCCGGCCTTGCGGCCCGGGCGGTGCCCTTCGACGGCCGGCCAGCCGAGCGCGGCCCCGTAGGGGTTCGCCGGGTCGGTCGCCGCCAGCACCACGGCGTCGGTGCCCGGCTCGGTATCGGGGTCGCGGGCGTACGAGCGCAGCCGGTCGATGGTGGCGCCGGTCGCGAACTGGGCGGCGCCGAGCCCCTCGACGAAGTAGCCGCGGCGGGCGCGCCCCTGCTCCTCGAACCCGCTCAGCACCTTGTAGGCCAGCGCGAAGCCGCCGCGAACCCCCTCGCTCTGCACCGCCCCGCGCGTGACGACGCCGTGCCGCTCGAGCAGCAGTTCGCCGAGCGCCTTCGCCCGCACGGTGGTGTCGCCTTCGGCGAGCGGCAGCAGCGACCAGCGACCGGCACCGGTCGGCGGGCCCGAGACGGCCACCGCGAGCGACCGGCCGCGGTACGACCGCGGGCGGGTGGGGCGCGACTGGCGCTTCACCGGACCGCCGAGCCACGCGCGCAGCGGCGTGAGGGTGTCGTTGGTGACGAGCCCGGCCCACACCAGCTCCCACAGAGCGTCGACCAGCGCCTTCTCGTCCTCGCTGCCCACGGCCTGCTGCAGCTGGCGGAAGAAGAACGCGCCGCCGCCGGCCAGGGCCGACAGGATGTCCCGCTGCAGCTCTGTGGTCTCGTCGCCGCTCGGCTCGGGCAGGGTCAGCGGCGCGGTGCCCGCCAGGTGCAGGCTGAGCCACCCGTCGGAGCCCGGCAGCACGCCGTTGCCCGACCAGATCACCTCGCCCGACGCGGTGAGCTCGTCGAGCCAGGCCGGCGAGTAGTCGCGCAGGCGGGCCGGCAGCACGAGCGTCTCCCAGGCCGAGGCGGGCAGCGAGACGCCGGAGAGCTGGTCGATCACCTGCAGCAGCCCGTCGACGCCGCGCAGCGAGCCGCCGACGTTCTGCCAGGCGGGCAGGAAGCGCCCGAGCGCCGACTGCTCCACGGGCTCGACCTCGGCCCGCAGCGCCGCGAGCGACCGGGCGCGCAACCGGCGCAGCACCTCGCTCGACACCCACTCGGTGCCGGTGGCGCCCGGGCGGAACTCGCCGTCGACCACCCGGCGGTCGGCGGCGAGACGGCGGAGCGTGTCGTGCACCACCGCGGTGCCGAGACCGAAGCGCGCCGCCGCATCCTGCACCGTGAACGGCCCGTGCGTGCGCGCGTACCGCGAGATCAGATCGCCGACCGGGTCGTCGACGGGCTCGACGAAGGCGGTGGGCACCCCGATCGGCAGCGGCACGCCGAGGGCGTCGCGCAGCCGGGATGCGTCCTCGACGACGGCCCACTGCTGGGCGCCGGCGATGGTGGCGCGGATGACGCGGTTGGCTTTCGCGAGCTGCTCCAGACCGAGGTCGGCGCCGGCCTCGCTGCGCTGCCGCAGCTCGTCCTCGGCGAGCGGGCCGAGCATCCGGAGCAGGTCGACGACGCCCTCGGCGTCGCGCGCGTGCCGCTCGGGCACCAGGCGCTGCAGCTCGCGTTCGGTCTGGTCGATCACCGCCGGGTCGAGCAGCTCGCGCAGCTCGGCACGGCCGAGCAGCTCGGAGAGGAGCGTGGTGTCGAGCGACAGCGCGGCGGCCCGGCGCTCGGCGAGCGGGGAATCGCCCTCGTACATGAACGCGGCGACGTAGCCGAACAGCAGCGAGCGGGCGTAGGGGGAGGGGAAGTCGGTCTCGACCTCGACCATGCGCACCTCGCGCTGCTCGAGGCGGGTGGCGAGGGCGATGAGGGCCGGCAGGTCGTAGACGTCCTGCAGCACCTCGCGCACGGTTTCGAGCACGATCGGGAAGCTCGGGTAGCGCCGGGCGACGTCGAGCAGCTGGGATGCCCGCTGCCGCTGCTGCCACAGGGGCGACCGGCGCCCCGGGTCGCGGCGGGGCAGCAGCAGTGCGCGGGCGGCGCACTCGCGGAACCGGGCGGCGAACAGTGCCGAGCCGCCCACCTCCTCGGTGACGATCTGCTCGAGCTCGGCGCGCTCGAACGCGAAGAGCTCGGCCCCGGGCGGATCGGCGTCGGTGTCGGGGATGCGCACCACGATGCCGTCGTCGGCGGCCATCGCGGCGCCCTCGACGCCCAGCCGCTCGCGCACGCGCGACGAGATCGCGAGGGCCCACGGCGCGTGCGCGGGCATGCCGTACGGGGAGTGCAGCACGAGCCGCCAGTCGCCGAGCTCGTCGCGGAACCGCTCGACGATCAGCGTCGTGTCCGTCGGCACCTGGCCGGTCGCCTCCTGCTGCTCGGCGACCAGGGCGAGCAGGTTGTTCGCCGCCCGGTCGTCGAGGCCGATCGCCTCCAGCCGATCGCGGTCGGGCTTGGTGGCGAGCTCGCGGGTGAAGGCGCCGATCGCCTCACCGAGCTCGGAGGGGCGGCCGAGGCCGTCGCCCTTCCAGAACGGCACCTTGCCGGGCTGACCGAACGCCGGGCTCACCAGCACCTGATCGTGCGTGATCTCCTCGATGCGCCAGCTCGTGGTGCCGAGCGCGAAGACGTCGCCGACCCGCGACTCGTACACCATCTCCTCGTCGAGCTCGCCGACGCGTCGTCCCGGGCCGTCCCCGCCGACCATGAAGACGCCGAACAGGCCGCGATCGGGGATGGTGCCGCCGGAGGTCACAGCCAGCCGCTGGGAACCGGGACGGCCGGCGATCGTGCCGGCCACCCGATCCCACACCACCCGCGGGCGCAGCTCGGCGAACTCGTCGCTCGGGTACAGGCCGCTGAGCAGGTCGAGCGTCGCCTCGTAGGCGCTGCGCGGCAGGGTCGCGAACGGGGCGCTGCGGCGGATGGTGTCGAACCACTCCTCGACGTCGACCTCGCCGAGGGCGGTGGCGGCGACGGTCTGCTGGGCGAGCACGTCGAGCGGGTTCGCGGGGATGGCGATCGCCTCGATCTGCCCGCTCAGCATCCGCTCGACGGCGACCGAGGTGTGCACCAGGTCGGTGCGATGCTTCGGGAACAGCACACCCTTGGAGATCTCGCCCACCTGGTGACCGGCACGGCCGATGCGCTGCAGCCCCGAGGCGACCGACGGCGGCGACTCCACCTGGATCACGAGGTCGACCGCGCCCATGTCGATGCCGAGCTCGAGCGAGCTGGTCGCCACGACGCAGCGAAGGCGACCGGACTTGAGGTCGTCCTCGATGGTGGCGCGCTGCTCCTTGCTGACGGAGCCGTGGTGGGCGCGCGCGAGCAGCGGCGGTGCACCGGCGGTGGAGCCGGCCTGCGCCATCATGGCTGCGGGCGGCGCCGTCACGACGGAGGCCGATGACCGAGAGCCGGGACGGCTCTCGGCGCTGGCGTCGCGGCGGAGGCCAGAAATGGCCTCCGCTCCAAGCTCCAAGCGCGCCTCGTAGATCTCATTGAGCCGGCTGGTCAGCCGCTCGGCGAGACGCCGCGAATTCGCGAACACGATCGTGGACCGGTGCTCGAGGATCTCGTCGACGATCCGCTCCTCGACGTGCGGCCAGATCGAGCCGGTCGCCTCCGCCGAGATGGGCGGTGCGTCGGCGTCGATGGGCGTGTAGCCGTCCTGCCGGGCGAAGATGCCGGGCTCGGCCATGTCGTCCACCGGCACCACGACGCGCAGGTCGAACGTCTTCGCCGCCGGCGGCTGCACGATCGTCACCGGTGCCCGGCCGCCGAGGAAGCGCGCGACCTCCTCGAGCGGTCGCACGGTGGCTGAGAGGCCGATGCGCTGAGCGGGGTGCGCGAGCAGGGCATCCAGCCGCTCCAGCGACACCGCCAGGTGCGCTCCGCGTTTGGTGGCGGCCACCGCGTGCACCTCGTCGACGATGACGGTGTCGACGCCGGTCAGCGTCTCGCGAGCCGCCGAGGTCAGCATCAGGTACAGCGACTCGGGCGTGGTGATCAGGATGTCCGGCGGCGTCCGTGCGAGCAGCCGCCGGTCGGCCGGCGTGGTGTCGCCCGAGCGCACACCCACGGTCACGTCGGGGGCGGGCAGCCCGAGCCGCCGCGCGGTCTGCGTCACCCCGACCAGGGGGGAGCGCAGGTTGCGCTCGACATCGACGCCGAGCGCCTTGAGCGGCGAGATGTAGAGCACCCGCGTGCCGCGGTCGGGACGCGGCTCGGTGATCAGCCGGTCGATCGCCCACAGGAACGACGCCAGCGTCTTGCCCGAGCCGGTGGGTGCGACGACGAGTGCGTGCTGCCCGGACGAGATCGCGTCCCAGGCGCCGAGCTGCGCCGGCGTGGGGGCGTCGAAGGCGCCGTCGAACCACTCCCGCGTCGCGGGGGAGAAGCGGTCGAGCACCATCCGACCATCATCCCGTGCACCACCGACCCTCCTGGCGGGTTGCGCTGGAGGCGAAACCGCAGGTCAGCGCGCGTGCGCCGCGATGAACGCCGCCGCTTCGAGCAGCTCCTGCGGGTCGACCGAGTGGTCGAGCAGCGGGTAGCGGCGCTCGACGAGCGCGGTGTGCTCGTGCAGCCAGCGCGACGTCTCCATCACGAGGTCGGTGGGGATGACCGTGTCCCGGTCGCCGTGAGCCGAGAACGCGGGCAGGCGCAGCGCGGCCAGCTCGGGCATGGGCGACGTGTCGATCGAGAACCCGCTCAGCTGCACCACGTAGGCGAAGCGGGCAGGGTCGCGCCGCAGCACGTTGAGTGCGACGGCCGATCCCTGCGAGAGGCCGAGCAGGCCGATCGACGAGAACGCGGGCTGCCGGTCCAGCCAGGCGAGCACGGCATCCACCGCCTGGTCGGCCTGGGTGCGCCCCGACTCCGCGAGCTCGAACCACGACCAGCCGCCCGGCTCGCGGTACGGCGCGCGGGGCGTCGCCACGACGATGTGCGGCGGCAGTGCCTGCGCGGCGACGGCGAGCTGGTGCTCGTCACCGTGGTGGCCGTGGAACGCGAGCAGCAGCGGCCGGCCCGCGCGCTCGCCCTCGGGTGCGGACCAGATGATCGCGGATTCGTCGAGCGCGACGGTCATGCTCTCGGCCCCCGCAGGAACCCGACCAGATCCCGCAGCTCCTCGTTCGAGATGCCGTGCCCGAGGTCCTCGTAGATGCGCACGGTCGCGTCGGCGTGCTCCGGCAGCCACTCGCGCGTCCGGGTGATCGCCGAGTCGGGGATGACGTCGTCGACGGTGCCGCGACCCCAGAACACGCGCGGCTTCGACGCCGCCAGCTCGGCGTCGCCGTCCTGGAAGCCGGGTGCGAGGAAGCCGGCCAGGTTCGCCACCGCGGCGAATCGGCCGGGCGCGAGCCGCAGCAGCTGCAGCGCCAGCGCGCCGCCCTGCGAGAAGCCGATGAGGGTGACCGGCCCGGACTCGAGGGTGTCGAGCCACGCGAGCACGGCATGCGCGGCGTCGTCCACCGCGTCGGGGTCGGGAGCCCCGGGCGCCGCCCGCGGGAACCAGGCCCAGCCCGGCCCCTCACGCAACGGGGCCCGCAGCGAGGCGACCACGGCATCCAGCGGCAGTGCGGGCGACAGCCCGAACAGGTCGCCCTCGTGCGATCCGAGCCCGTGCAGCAGCACGATGAGCGGGCGCCCGGCCCGGTCGCGCTCGGGCGTCGACCAGATGATCGCGGACTCGTCGAGCTGCATCGCTCAAGTCAAGCACGGGCGGCGGTACACAATGGAGCATGAGCACCGTGGGCGCGAGCACCCCAGACCGGCCTGACAACGAGGCCTGGTTCAGCGACGAGGAGCTGGCGCAGGTGCGCCGGCGCATGCCGCTGCTGTACGTCGAGGCCCTGCCCGTGCGGGTGGATGGGCTCGGCCGTGTCACCGAGGTCGGCATGCTGCTGCGCGCCAGCGAGGGCGAGATCACCCGCACCCTGGTCTCCGGGCGCGTGCTCTACGGCGAGACGGTACGCGATGCGCTGTTCCGCCACCTCGAGAAGGATCTCGGGCCGATGGCCTTCCCGCTGCTTCCTGCCTCGCCGGTGCCGTTCACGGTGGCCGAGTACTTCCCCTGGCCGGGCAGCAGCCAGTTCATGGATGCCCGGCAGCACGCCGTCTCGCTGGCCTTCGTGGTGCCGATCACCGGCACCTGCGAGCCCCGGCAGGACGCGCTCGAGGTCACCTGGCTGCGGCCGACGGAGGCGGCGTCCGACGACGTGCTCCTCGACATGGAGGGTGGTCGCGGCGCGCTCGTGCGGGCCGGGCTGGCATCGGTGGGCGCGCTGGGCTGATCCGTGCAACACGAAGGGGCCGGAGCTCTTCGCTCCGGCCCCTTCGGCTCTCTGGGGGAGAGTTACGCCCGGGCGCTGCGGCGGCGCACCAGGAGCAGAATGCCTGCCATCAG
>DATMVL010000210.1:0-3092 GCA_035563175.1 Rhodoglobus sp.
AGTTCGTGCGCGACGCGCTGCGGACGTATGCCGAGCGCGAGCTCTAGGCGACCGCCGGCGCGGTCCGGCCGCCGGGAGGTACCCCCGGGGCCGGCCGTTCCGGGACGAGGAACAGGGGCATCGTGATCTGCGCGATCGGCCCGATGAGCAGCGCGAACGCGACCGTGCCGATGCCGACGTTGCCGCCGAGCACCCAGCCGATGGCCAGCACGGTCACCTCGATCGCGGTGCGCACGATCCAGATGCGCCAGCCGAAGCGGCGATGGATGCCCGTCATGAGGCCGTCCCGCGGGCCCGGCCCGAGGCGCGCGCCGATGTACAGCCCGGTCGCGACGCCGGTGACGAGCAGGCCGGCGGTGAACAGCAGCACCCGCACCCACAGCACCTCGGTCTCGGGCAGGAGCCACAGCCCGACTTCGGCGCTGGGTCCGACCATGAGCACGTTGAGCACGGTGCCGACGCCCGGCTTCTGGCGGATCGGGATCCACAGCAGCAGCACGACCGCGCCGACGATGTTCGTGACGAGGCCGTACGGGATGCCGGTCTGCAGCGAGATGCCCTGCCCGAGCACGTCCCAGGGCGCGATGCCGATGGCTCCGCGGATCATGAGCGAGAGGCCGATGCCGTAGAGGAACAGCCCGACGAGCAGCTGGGGCAGGCGGATGGCGTACTGATGGCGGGTCGGTCGGCGCCACACCGATTGGATCGTCACCAGGGCATCCAATCTCGAATTGGACTTGGCGGGCCAGAGCCAATCCCGCTACGGTGGCCGCCATGACCTCCCTCTCGGCTCGCGCCCTCGCCATCCTGCTCGACGGCTGGCGCACCGGCGGCGTCGCGTACGCGGCGCTCGCCGACCGCATCCGGCTGCTCGTGCTCGACGGTCGGGTCGCACCGGGCACCCGCCTGCCCGCCGAGCGGGAGCTGGCTGCCCAGCTGCACATCTCGCGCACCACCGTGACCGCCGCGTACGCCGAGCTGCGGGAGGCCGGCTTCGCCACCAGCCTGCGCGGTTCGGGCAGTGTCGCTCGGCTGCCCTTCCGCGCTCCGGCGGCACCCGAGCCGGCGCAGCCGGGCTACCTCGACTTCAGCAAGGCCACCATGCCCGCGCTGCCGGCCGTCGTGCAGGCGTCGCAGCGGGCGGCGGAGCGGCTGCCGGCGTTCCTGCACGAATCCGGCTTCGACGCCTTCGGGCTGCTCGAGCTGCGGCAGGCGATCGCCGACCGGTACGCGCAGCGCGGTCTGCCCACCGATCCCGACCAGGTCATGGTCACCGTGGGCGCGCAGAGCGCGATCTCGCTCATCGCCCGCACGATCATGGCCCGCGGTGACCGGGCGCTCATCGAGAACCCGACGTATCCGCACGCGCTGGATGCGCTCAAGACCGCGGGGGCGCGCATCGCGCCCGTGCCGGTCACCAGCGACGACGGGTGGGACGAGGCGGTGCTCGAGCAGACGATCCAGCGCACCAGCCCATCCCTCGGCTACCTCATGCCCGACAACCACAACCCGACCGGCCGCACCATGCCCGCCGAGCAGCGCGAGCGCGTGCTCGCCCTCGCGGCCCGGCACGGCACCACGTTGGTCGCTGACGAGACGATGGCCGAACTCGGCTTCGACGGCGGCCAGGTCGTGCCGTTCGCGGTGCACGGCCCGGCGATCCTGGTGGGATCGGTCGGCAAGACCGTGTGGGGCGGGGTGCGCATCGGCTGGATCCGAGCCGATCGCACCGTCATCCAGCGCCTCGCGCGCGAGCGCTTCACCGGCGACCTGGGCACGCCCATCCTCGAGCAGCTCGTCGTCGCCGAGCTGCTCCGCGACTACGACGCGATCCTGGATGCCCGCCGCGCCCAGCTGCGCGACGGTCACGACCGCCTGCTGCGTCTGCTGCACGAGCGGCTGCCCGACTGGGAGGTGCGGCCGATCGGCGGCGGACTCACCACGTGGGTCAACCTCGGAGCGCCGGTGAGCTCGCAACTCGCCCTCGCCGCCCGCAACGAGGGGCTCGTGATCGCGGCCGGCCCGCGCTTCGGCGTCGACGGCGCGTTCGAGCGCTTCCTCCGCATCCCGTTCTCGTACCCGGCCGAGGAGCTCGAGCGGGGGGTGGATGCGCTGGCACGCGCATGGTCGGCGGTCGGGCGCCACGCGGTGCAGATGCCGATGGGCGACCTCACGCCGTCGGTGGTCTGATCTCATCCGGCGGGAGTACGGAATTCACAGCCGTTCCTGGTTGGATTCGTAGCAGGCACGCCGTCGTGCGCCGATCCCACGCACCCGGGAGTGAGTTCCTTGCATCTTCTGTCTGTCTTCAGCCTGCGCAACCGCGCGCTCATCGCGCTGGTCACGATCGTGATCGGGGTGTTCGGCGGCATCTCGCTGACGACGCTGAAGCAGGAGCTGATCCCGAGCCTCAGCCTGCCGCAGCTGTTCATCATCACGACCTACCCGGGTGCCTCGCCGGCGGTCGTGGAAGAGGACGTGTCGACGCCGATCGAGTCGGCCATCCAGGGCGTCGACGGCCTGGAGTCGACCTCGGCGACGTCGAGCTCGAACGTGTCGCAGATCACCGCGTCGTTCACCTACGGCACCAGCATCGCCACCGCTGAGCAGAAGGTGCAGCTGGCCATCAACCGCATCCAGGGGCTGCCGGATGCGGCGGACACGCAGGTGTTCAGCTTCAACTTCTCCGACCTGCCGGTGCTGCAGATCTCGGTGTCGAGCGACCTCGCGCCCGACGAGCTCGCCTCACGGCTCGAGGCGTCGACCCTGGTCGAGCTCGAGAAGATCGATGGGGTCGGCGCCGCCGACCTGCAGGGTGTGCAGGCCAAGCGCGTGCAGATCACCCCGAACCAGACGGAGCTGTTCGCGCGGGGCCTGTCGACCCAGTCGATCCGGGATGCCCTGGACGCGAACGGCGTGCTGCTGCCGGCCGGTGAGATCACCGAGAACGACCAGACGCTCACCGTGCAGGCGGGCGCGCGTCTCGGCTCCGCCGACGACATCGCCGCCCTCCCGCTGCTGGGCGGGAACGGCGACGGCGTTCCCACGATCGCCGACGTCGCCACCGTGGAGCTCGTCGACGACCCGGTCAC
>DATMVL010000211.1:0-7153 GCA_035563175.1 Rhodoglobus sp.
CGCCCGCGGAGGGGGACCCGCCCGACACCGACGCCATGCTCCGCAGCGCGGACACCGCGATGTACGCCTCGAAGCGGGCCGGGCGCGGGCGTGTGACCCTCGTCGGCGTCTGACGGTCGCGCTCGCGGACCGTCGCGGCGCACCGCATCCGGGTGCACAATGAGCCCGTGGAGGTCGACCTGGACGAACTGCGCCGCCTGCGACGAGCGCGCGATCGGATGGATCGCGAATTCGCGCAGCCGCTCGACGTCGCCGCGCTGGCGCGCACCGCGTTCATGTCCACCGCCCACTTCAGCCGGCGGTTCAAGGACGCGTACGGGGAGTCGCCGTACGCGTACCTGATGACTCGCCGTGTCGAGCGGGCGAAGGCGCTGCTGCGCGACACCGAGCTCAGCGTGACCGAGATCTGCCTCGCCGTCGGCGCCAGCAGCCTCGGCTCGTTCTCCTCCCGCTTCACCGAGCTCGTCGGTGAGCCGCCCTCGGTGTACCGGGAGCGCAACCACGACCACCTCGCGGGCGTGCCGGTGTGCCAGGTGATGAGGGCGACCCGTCCCCGGCGCGACCCTGTCGGGGCGAGCACGATCGGAGAAGCGCCGCCGGCAGGACGGGCCTAGGGTCGGCGTCATGAACGTCTCCATCAGCCACGTGCACATCTACGTCGACGATCCGGACACCGCGGTCGCGTTCTACCGCGACGTGCTCGGCTTCACCGTGACCAACGAGGTCGACAACGACGGATACCGGTGGATCACCCTGACCACCGCGGCTCAGCCGGAGATCCAGATCGTGCTGTCGCAGCCGCAGGCGGGTCGATCGAAGGAGGACGGGGACGCCCTCGCCGCCCTTCTGGCGAAGGGCGAGCTGGGCATGGTGCAGTTCCGCACCGACGACCTCGACGCCACCTTCGACCGGGTGGCGGCGACGCCGGAGGCCGACGTCGTGCAGGAGCCCGCCGACCAGTTCTGGGGTGTGCGGGATGCCGCCGTGCGCGATCCCGCGGGCAACATGATCCGCATCGAGCAGGGCTGACCCCGGCATCCTCGCACCGGGAACGGGGCCCGACAAGGGCTGCCGCCGCGACGCCGCCACGGCGGATCGTTGGAGCATGAGCGAGCGCACGGTCTCCGACGCCATCGTCGAGCGCATGACCGCCTGGGGTGTGGACACGGTCTTCGGCTACAGCGGCGACGGCATCAACGGCGTCATGCTGGCGCTGCGTCGAGCCGAGCCGGCGATCCGGTTCGTCCAGGGCAGGCACGAGGAGAACACCGCCCTGATGGCCGTCGGCTACGCCAAGTACGGTGGGCGGGTCGGGGTCGTGACGAGCACGCAGGGCCCCGGCGCCGTCCATCTGCTCAACGGTCTCTACGACGCCAGGCTCGACCACGTGCCCGTCGTCGCCGTCGTCGGCCAGCAGAAGTCGACGGTGCTCGGGTCGGAGTACATGCAGGAGATCGACCTGCAGCGCCTCTTCGCCGACGTCGCCGCCGAGTTCGTGCAGACCGTGATGTCGCCCGAGCAGGTGCCGCTGGTCATCGACCGCGCGTTCCGCACCGCCCTGGCCACCCGCTCGCCCGCCGTCGTCATCGTGCCGCACGACGTGCAGCAGCAGCCGGCGTCCGAGCCGCAGCAGGAGCACGGCATCATCACCACGGCGGCGCAGTGGCGGCCGCCGCGGGTGGTGCCCCACCAGGACGACCTGCAGCAGGCCGCCGCGCTGCTCGGCGGCTGCGAACGCCCCGTCGTGTTCGTGGGTCAGGGAGCGCGGCACGCCCGTGAGGAGGTGCAGGCGGTCGCCGAGGCGCTGGGCGCCGCAGTCGTCACGAGCCTGCTGGGCAAGCCGTACGTGGACGAGCGGCTGCCGTACGTCGCCGGCACGATGGGGCATCTGGGCACGACCGCGAGCGGGCGGGTGCTCGAGCGCTGCGACGGTCTGCTGATCGTCGGCTCGAACGACCCGTGGACCGAGTTCTATCCCCCGCCGGGCGCCGCCCGCGCGGTGCAGATCGACCTCGACGGCCGGTCGATCGGCAACCGCTACCCGATCGAGGTGGGGTTGGTGGGGGATGCCGCGCTCACTCTGGGCGCGCTGGTGCCATTGCTCGGCGAGCGCGACCGCCGCCCTTGGCAGGACGAGGTGCGCGCGGCGGTCGACGACTGGCACGACATCAGGGAGCGGCGCGCGCACACGGACGCCGATCCGGTGAACCCGGAGCGGGTCGTCTGGGAGCTCGACCGGCAGCTGCCCGCCGACGCCCAGTTGGCGGTCGACGTCGGCAGCTGCACCTACTGGTACGCGCGGCAGCTGCGGCTGCCTGCGAGCGTGCCGGCGCACGTCTCCGGCACGCTGGCGAGCATGGGCTGCGGTGTGCCCTACGGCATCGCGGCGAAGGTGCTCGACCCGGGCCGCCCGGTCATCGTGCTGATCGGCGACGGCGCCATGCAGATGACGGGGATCGCCGAACTGGTCACCATCGCCAGGGCCTGGCCGCAGTGGGAGGACCCGCGCTTCGTCATCTGCGTCTTCGACAACCGGGATCTGGCAGAGGTGAGCTGGGAACAGCGCGAGATGGAGGGCGAACCGCGGTACGCGACGACGCAGGCGCTGCCGGAGGTCGACTATGCAGCGGTCGCGGCGGCGCTGGGGCTCGCCGGCCGCCGGGTCGACACACCGGACGATCTCGAGGATGCGTGGCGAGAGGCCCTGGCGGCCGACCGCCCGTTCGTGCTCGACGTCGTCACGGACGCCTCGATCCCGCTGCTGCCGCCGTTCCCGGCGGGTGAGAGCAAGCTCGAGGGCATGCGCGCTGCGCTGCTGCAGGAGGGCGACGCCGGCGCGCACGCGGTGCGGCTGCTCGACGAGTACGCGTCCCACGAGCAGCGGACGCGCTGACGATCACATCCCGGCGCGATGCACCAGCAGGGTCGACGGATTGAGCTTCTCCTCGGGCTCCGGCGGCTCGCTCACGATGACGAGGCCCTCGGGCGCGTTCGCGGACGTCATCAGGGCATCCAGCCACGCCTTGTTGATCGCCGGACGGCGGCTGCCCTCGAAGTGGAACGAGAGGGTGCTGGACGGCGACACCCAGAGGGTGCTCCGACCGCTGCCGGATTCGGGGTCGAAGTCGAAGTTCATCGCGAACGCCTCGCCTCTGCGGAGTTTCGCCAGGGTCACCATGCGGAGGTGCGCCAGCACGCGATCATCGATCTGAACGCGCTCAGGCGGAGATCCGTACAGCAGTTGTCCCATGCATTACCCCAGTCCGACCGGACCCAGACCGGCTATGGGCACGGTATCGCGCAACGCGGCCGTACGACAGGGCTTGCGTGATCGCTCGCCGACGGTAGGTCGCCCGGGTCGGTGCCCGGCCTGGGACCGGCGCGTCGCCCGCGCAACCCCTCCCCGCGTCGCGGGCCCACGGGATGGACTCGGATGGTGAGCGAATCCGACATCGAACGCGTCGCCCGGGAGTCATTCGGCTGGGAGCGGCTGCGCCCCGCTCAGCTCGACGCGATCGGGGCGGCGGTCGAGGGCCGCGACGTGCTCGCCGTGCTGGCCACCGGCTACGGCAAGTCAGCGGTCTACCAGGTCGCGGCGGCCATCAGGGGCGGGCTGACCGTCGTCGTCTCGCCGCTGATCGCCCTGCAGGAGGACCAGCTCGCCGGCCTCCAGGAGGCCCCGGATGCGCCCGCCGCCGTCGCGCTCAACTCCACCCGCGGCGTGCGGGCGCAGCGCGAGGCATGGCGGCAGCTGCGCGCGGGCGCCGCCGAGTACGTGCTGCTGGCACCCGAGCAGCTGGCAAAGGAGGAGGTGCTGACCGAACTCGCCGGTCTCGACGTGTCGCTGCTGGTGGTCGACGAGGCGCACTGCATCGCCTCGTGGGGTCACGACTTCAGGCCCGACTACCTGCTGATCGGAGCGCTCGCCGACCGCCTCGGCCGGCCGCCGGTCGTCGCCCTCACCGCGACGGCCTCGACACCGGTGCGCGACGAGATCGTGACCCGGCTCGGCCTGCGCGACCCGGACATCCTGATCGGCGATCTCGACCGGCCGAACATCGAGCTGATCGTGCGCCGGCACACCGACGACGCCGACAAGCGCGGCGCGGTGCTGGACGACGTCGCCGCCCTGCCGAAACCCGGCCTGCTGTACACCGCGACCCGCCGCGACGCCGAGCGCTACGCGGAGGAGCTGTCGCACCGCGGTCTGCGCAGCGCCCCCTACCACGCGGGCCTCCGCGCCGGCGACCGGCAGCGCGTGCACGAGGCGTTCCTCGACGACGAGCTCGACGTCGTGGTGGCCACGTCGGCCTTCGGCATGGGCATCGACAAGGAGAACGTGCGCTTCGTGGTGCACGCCGACGCGCCGGATTCGGTCGACGCGTACAGCCAGGAGCTCGGTCGGGCCGGTCGGGACGGGGACGCGGCGGTCGCCACGCTGCACTATCGACCGGAGGACCTCGCCCTGCGGCGGTTCTTCGCTGCCCGCCGCCCGGACGGCGGCGACGTGCGCCGGCTGTTCGAGGCGCTCGAGCAGGGCGCCCGCAGCCGCCCGCAGCTCGCCGACGCGACCGGCATGACGGCGCGGCGAATCACCGGGCTGCTGTCGCTGCTCTCCGATACCGCGGCGGTGCGGCTCGACCGCCGCGGTGCCACCCCGCGGCGAGGCGTCGACGCGCGCACCGCGGCCGAGCAGGCGCTGGAACGGGCGGAGGAGCGTGAGCGCATCGAGCGCTCCCGCGTCGAGATGCTGCGCGGCTACGCGGAGACCCGGCGCTGCCGCCGCCAGGTGCTGCTCGGCTATTTCGGGCAGGAGCTCGACGGCCCCTGCGGCAACTGCGACACCTGCGCGGACGGCACCGCGATGGAGCAGGAGACGTCGCGCGACGAGCGGGCGACGTGGGCCGTCGACGACCGGGTGCAGCACCGCGAATGGGGAGAGGGCACCGTGATGGAGGTCGAGGACGACCGCATGACGGTGTTCTTCGAGCGCGAGGGCTACAAGGTGCTCTCGATCGACCTGGTCGAGCGCAAGGACCTGCTCGAGACGGAGCCGGTCAGGCGGTGAGCCGCAGCTGCTCCGCCGGCACCGGCCGGCCGAGCAGATAGCCCTGAGCACGGTCGCTCTGCAGGGCGCGGGCGCGTTCGAGGTGCTCGGCCGTCTCCACGCCCTCCGCGACGATCCGGATGCCGGCTTCCTTCGCGTGCCCGATCGCGGTCTCGAGCGCGACGCCGTCGCCATCCCGGATCAACGACTTGTCGATCTTCAGCTCGTTCGCGCGCAGATCCTGCACACGCTCCACCGAGGCGTAGCCGACGCCGAAGTCGTCGATCGAGATGCTCATGCCGGCTGCCCGCACCTCGTCGAGACCGTCCAGCAGGTGCGGCCCGTCCTCGATCGGCAGCGTCTCGGTGACCTCGAGCGTGACCTCGTCCGGCCGGGTGCCGCAGTCCTCGAGGATCGCGAGCACGTCGCGGGCGAAGGTGGGGTGCACCAGCTCGATGGGCGACACGTTGACGGACACCTCGATGTGGAAGCCCTCGGCGCGCCAGGTCGCCAGCTGCCGGCACGAGGTGCGGAGCATGAACAGGCCGATCTCGCGCACATAGCCGGTCTCCTCGGCGACGGCGATGAACTCGTCCGGCGGCACGGAGCCGAACTCCGGATGCGTCCACCTGGCCAGCGCCTCGACCGCGACGATCCGCTCCGTGCGCAGGTCGAACTGCGGCTGGTAGTAGGCCGTCAGCTCCCCGCGCTCGACCGCGCCCTGCAGCGCGGCGGCCCATGGGGCGTCGATCGCGACGCCGCTCACGAGCCCGCCGCCAGCACGACCCGGTTGCCGCCGGTGGCCTTGGCGCGGTACATGGCCTGGTCCGCGGCGCGCACCAGCCGGTCGGCGACCACGGTGTCGTCGTCGCTGCCGCCGATGGCGATGCCGACGCTGGCGCTGATGCGCAGATGCCGGGGGATGGAGGCGAACGGCTCCTCGATCGCCGATCGCAGGCGCTCCGCGATGACGGCCGCGGCATCGTCGTCGTCGACCAGGCAGAGCGCGACGAATTCGTCGCCGCCGTAGCGCACCACCGCGTCGTCGTCGCGCACGACCGCGCGCATCCGCTCGCCCACCTCGCGCAACAGCACGTCGCCGGTCGCGTGCCCGAGCTCGTCGTTGACCGCCTTGAACCCGTCGAGGTCGATGAAGATCACCGCGAGGGCGCCGCGCGGGGCGGCGAAGAACCTCTCGACGTGGGTCTCGAGCAGTCGCCGGTTCGGCAGGCCGGTGATCTCGTCGTGCATCGCCATCTCATGCAGGCGCCGCTGCAGGCGCAGGCCGGTGATGACCTGCCCGGCCTGGCTGGCGAGCGCCTCGGCGAGGGGCTTCGCCTCCTCGTCGAACGGGCGGAAGTGGTCGAAGAACACGGCGAGCAGCCCGTAGTGGTCGCCCTCATGGAAGATCGGCGCGACCAGCAGGCCCTCGACGTCGGCATTCCGCAGGGCCGCGACCACGGGCGGCGGCAGATCGCTCTGCCGCACGCTGCTCACCGTGACGACCTCGCGCAGCCGCAGCGCGTCGGGCGCCAGTCGGTCGAACTCGGGACGGTCCGCGAACGGATCGGGCCCCGCCAGCGCGGCCACCCTGGTCCCGTCCGTCAGGTACACGGCCGCGTCGGTTGCGGCGTAGGCGAGGCGCGCGGTGTTGGCGAGCGCACCCGCCAGCTCGACCTCGGTGTGCGCGTCGGCGAAGGTGACCGCCGCGTTCAGCAGCAGGGCCAAGCGGTTGCTGGTGCGCTGCGTCGCCGCGAACGACCGCGTGATCCGGTCTTCGAACTGCTGCCGCTTGGTGGCGTCGTAGAGCTCGACGAACACGCGGTCATCATGGCGCTGCCAGCTGATGAGCACCGGGCGCGACGACCCGTCGACGTGCGGCAGTGCGACGGCCACCGAACGGGACCCGCGCGGACCCTCCCGCTCGTCGTCGAACGGGGTGTCGGCGGGCTCCTCGATCAGGGCCGTGAGCGGCGTGCCGGTGACGTCGTCGGGCGAGCGGCCGGTCCAATCCAGGAAGGTGTCGTTCGCGTCGACGACGATGCCGTCGGTGGTCAGCTCGACCAGCCCGCAGGGGGCGAAGCGGGTGATCGCATCCTTCATCGA
>DATMVL010000212.1:0-2355 GCA_035563175.1 Rhodoglobus sp.
GCCTCATCCGCGGTTGGGATGAGGGTTGGCTGCAGCTGCCGCTGACCCTCGGCGACGAGCTCGGCCGGGTCGCGCTGGGCGCGGCGCCCGGTCAGGTCGTCATCGGCGACTCGACGACCGTGCTGCTCTACAAGCTGATCCGTGCCGCGCTGGATGCCCGTCCCGGCCGCACCGAGATCGTGATCGATCGCGGCAACTTCCCCACTGACCGCTACGTGGTCGAGGGCGTCGCAGCCGACCGCGGGCTCACCGTGCGCTGGATCGACACCGACCACGCCGGCGGCGTCACCCCGGAGCTCGCCGCGATGCGCGTCGGCCCGAACACCGCGCTCACCCTCTTCAGCTCGGTCGCCTACCGCTCGGGCTGGATCGCCGACGTGCGGGCGATCACCGCGCACGCGCACGCGGCCGGCGCGCTCGCCCTCTGGGACCTCAGTCACAGCACCGGCGTCGTGCCGACCGAGCTCGACGCCTGGGGCGTCGACCTCGCGGTCGGCTGCGGCTACAAGTACCTGAACGGCGGCCCGGGCGCTCCGGCGCACGCGTACGTACGGGCGTCGCTGCAGGAGCAGCTGCGGCAGCCGATCCAGGGCTGGCTGGGCGCCGCGGAGCCGTTCGGGATGCACCAGGGATATGCCCGGGCCGCGGGCATCCGGGGCATGATCAGCGGCACCCCGCCGGTGCTCGCGATGCAGCCGATGCTCGACATGGTGGCGGCGATCGGCGAGGTGGGCATCGACGCGATCCGCGCGAAGTCGGTCGCGCTGACCGCCTACGCCGTCGAGCTGGCCGCCGAGCTGCTGCCGGATGCCCGGCTCGCCTCACCCCGCGACCCCGACCGGCGCGGCGGTCACATCACGCTCGACCATCCCGGGTTCGTCGGGATCCTGCCGCGGCTGCACGCGCGCGGCGTGATCCCCGATTTCCGCCGCCCGGACGGCATCCGGCTCGGCATGTCGCCGCTGTCGACGTCGTTCGCCGAGGTCGAGGCGGGCATCCGCATCATCGCCGAGGAGCTCGCGGCGTAGCGTTGTCGGCATGACCGTGCTCACGCAGGACCTGCTCGACGGCATCCGCTCGCGCGCCGCCGGGTACGACCGCGACAACGCGTTCCCGTTCGAGGATCTCGACGCCCTGCGCGCCGCCGGATACCTCGCGCCGCGCAGCCTGCTGCAGACCGCGCGCGACCAGCGACGGCTCGCCGCCCATGCGCCGGCGACCGCACTCGCCGTGAACATGCACCTCGTGTGGGTGGGGGTGGCTCGAGTGCTCGCCGATCGCGGCGACCACTCGCTGGACTGGGTGCTGCGGGATGCCCGGGCCGGCGAGCTCTTCGCGTTCGGCAACAGCGAGCCCGGCAACGACCTCGTGCTGTGGGACTCGCGCACCGTCGTCGACACCGTCGAGGGAGGTTACTCGTTCACCGGCACGAAGATCTTCACCTCGCTGTCGCCGGCGTGGACCCGGCTCGGCGTCTTCGGGCGCCAGGGCGACCAGCTCGTGCACGGCTTCCTCCTCCGCGACACCCCCGGCTGGCGTGCGCTCGACGACTGGGACACCCTCGGCATGCGCGCCACCCAGAGCCACACCACCGTGCTCGAAGGTGCGGTCGTGCCGCAGGAGCGTATCTCGCGCATCCTGCCGGTCGGTCCGAACGCCGACCCGTTCGTATTCGGTATCTTCTCGAACTTCCTGCTGCTCATCGGGTCGGTCTACGCGGGCATCGCCGACCGGGCGCTCGAGCTGGCCGTCGAGGCGGTTCAGCGCCGCACGTCGATGAAGACCGGCCTGACCTACGACCAGGATCCGGACTTCCGCTGGCGGCTGGCCGACGCCGCGCTCGCGCTCGACCCGCTGCGCTTCGAACTCGAGTCGCTCGCAGCCGACGTCGACGGGCTCGTCGACCACGGTGCGGACTGGTTCCGCTACCTCAGCGGCGCGAAGCACCGCGCGACCGAGACCGCGCGCACGGTCGTCGATCACGCGATGCGCTCCGCCGGCGGCGGCGGGTACCGCAACGCGTCCGAGCTGTCGCGCCTGCAGCGGGACGTGCTGGCGGGCATCTACCACCCGAGCGACACCGAGTCGGTCCACAGCACGGTCGCGGCGAACCTGCTCGGGCCGCTGCGCGGCTAGTCGGCGGCGGCGACCTCGATCAGCACCTTGCCGACGGCGTCCTGCTCGACCGCGCGGTGGGCATCCGCCGTCTGCTCGAGCAGGTACCGGTGCAGCGGCAGTCCCGCGTCCTCGCCGATCGGCAGGGCACCGTCGCGGATCGCGGCGTTCACGTCCTCGGCGCCGGCGTGCAGCGCATCCAGGCCCACCGTGTACAGCAGCACGAACTGGTAGCGGAGG
>DATMVL010000213.1:0-7037 GCA_035563175.1 Rhodoglobus sp.
TCGCGCAGGCGCTGCGGGAGCAGTTCGGCATCGACCTGGATGCCCGTGCCTTCGTCGCGCTCACCGACGACGACGGCACGTTCAAGCCGAACCCGGTGATCGACCGGCTGCGCGGGCTGACGGGCCACCTCGAGTGGTTCAGCGTCAGCCCCCGCCTGGTGGTGTCGTCGTTCGCGGAGGTGGCGCCCGCCCTGGTGGCCGACGCGACAGAGCTCGACCACCGCATCCTGGACGCCGTCGGCGGCAACACCGCCGCGAAGTGGGAGCTCGACGAGGCGTACCAGCCCGTGCTGCCCACCCCGGCCGACGAGCGCACGCCGCAGACCGATGCGCTGCTGCTGGATGCCGACGCCGAGCAGGAGGCCGTGATCGCGCAGATCGCCGCCGGCAGCTCCATCGTCGTGCAGACCCTGCCGGGCACCGGCGGCACCCAGACGATCGTCAACGCCATCGGCGCCCTCGTGCAGCAGAACAAGCGCGTGCTCGTGGTGTCGGCCCGCCGCGCATCCCTGCTCTCGATCGGGGATCGGCTGCACGACATCGGCCTGGCCGGTCTCGCAGCGTCGCCGCGCACGCTGCGGCGGGATCTGATCCGCTCGATCTCGCGTAACGAGAAGGCTCGGAAGCCGAACGTCGGCGAGGTCGACGACGCGCTGCTGCGCCTGCGGAAGGTGCTGCTCGACTACCGCGGCGGCCTCACCCGGGTCGACCCGGCGCTCGGCGTCTCGGTGCTCGACTGCGTGACCGAGCTCAGCCGCCTCGCGCTGCTGCCGGTGCCGCCGGCGACGACGGCAAGGCTGTCGCGCACCGCCGTCGAGCGGCTTGCCACCGACCGCAAGCGGGCCGCGGGCCTCATGGTCGCGGCGGCGGAGCTCGGCGAGTTCAAGTACGGCCCGGGCGACTCGCCCTGGTACGGCGCCCAGTTCGCCGGCGGCGACGAGGCGCTGCGGGCGCACGAGATCGCCAAGCGCGCGCACCGCGAGCTGCCCGGTCTGGTGGACGCCGCGAACCGGATGCTCGCCGGCACGCACATGCGGCCGTACCAGTCGATCACCGAGCTGGGCGTGTACCTGCGGCTGCTCGTCGACCTGCGCGACACGCTGGACCGGTTCCTGCCGACCGTGTTCGACCGGTCGATCACCGAGCTGATCGCGGCGACCGCGCCGCGCAAGGAGCACCCGGAGATGACGGGCGGCAACCGCCGCCGCCTGAAGAAGCTCGCGCAGGAGTACGTGCGCCCCGGTGTGCGGGTGCACGACCTGCACGGCGCGCTGGTGCGCATCCAGCAGCAGCGCGTGCTCTGGCACCGGTTCGTCGCCGAGGGCGCCCCGCCCGAGGTGCCGATCGGCCTCGGCGAGGTCGAGCAGCGGTTCTATCAGGTCGCGCAGGATCTGGCGGCGCTCGACGAGCCGCTCGGCCTGCACGCTCGCGACCAGCAGCTGGGCAGCCAGCCGATCGTGCAGCTGCTGGAGCGCATCGAGGCGCTCGCCGCGGAATCCGACGTGCTGCACAACCTGCAGGAGCGCACCGCGCTCACTGCGACGCTGCGCGAACTCGAGCTCGACCCGCTCATCGAGGATCTCGCCCGTCGCCACGCCCCCGAGTCGGTGGTCGCCGCCGAGCTGGAGCAGGCCTGGTGGACCTCGGCGTTCGAGTCGCTGCTCGTGGCCGACCGCGCCCTGCTCAACGCCAACACGGGCGTGCTCGACCGGCTGGAGGCCGACTTCCGCCTCGTCGACGAGGCGCACGCCGCGGGAGCCGCGCAGCAGCTGGCGTGGCAGCTCGCCGAGAACTGGAAGATCGGCCTGGTCGACTGGCCCGACGAGGCGGCCGCGCTCAAGCGGGCGCTGACCCGTGACGCGGTCACCGCGCAGGATCTGCAGGTCGCCGCGCCGCACCTGTCGCGCACGGTCGCGCCGGTGTGGCTGGCGTCGCCGTACGAGGTGCCGGTGATCGTCGACTCCATGCCGTTCGACGCGGTCGTGCTGGTGGACGCCGGCGCGACGAGCATCGCCGAGAACGTCGGTGCCATCCGCCGCGCGAAGCAGGTGGTCGCGTTCGGCGACCCGGTCACGCAGAGCCCCGCGCCGTTCGTGATCGCGGTCGGCGAGACCGCGCCGGTGGTGGACGATCCGGATGCGCTGCACGCGCGATCCGCCCTGGCCGCCCTGGGCGAGGTGCTGCCCACGCTCACGCTGACCCGCAGCTACCGTCCCGGTGGTGAGGATCTGGCCGAGCTGGTGAACCGCCGCTTCTACGGCGGTCGCATCCAGTCGCTGCCCTGGGCCGGCACCTTCCTCGGGCACGGCAGCATCGCGGTCGACTACGTCGCCGGCGGGTCCGGGCTGCCGGACCCCGACTCCGGCGCGGTGGAGAGCCCGCAGGCCGAGGTCGACCGCGTCGTCGAGCTGGTGCTCGACCACGCGACGCGCCGCCCGCAGGAGTCGCTCATGGTGATCACCGCCTCGGAGCGGCACGCCGTGCGGGTGATGCAGGCGGTGCTCGACGCGGCCGGGCACTCGCCCGAGCTGGCCGACTTCGTGATCCGCGACTCCGCCGAGCCGTTCGCGGTGACGACGATCGAGGCGGCCGCCGCGCAGTCGCGCGACCGGGTGCTGTTCTCCGTCGGCTACGGCCGCACCCCGCACGGCCGGGTGCTCTCCGACTTCGGCGCGCTGGGCGAGCCGGGCGGCGAGCGGCTGCTCGCGGTGGCGATGACCCGCGCCCGCCGCTCGATGGCGATCGTGACCTCGTTCAAGCCCGACGACCTCGACGACGGACGCGTGCAGCACGGCGCGGTCGCCCTCGCCGAGATCCTGCAGGAGGTGGATGCCCGCCTCACCCAGGAGCCGGTGCCGGACGACCGCGAGCCCATGCTCGTCGACCTCGCCCGCCGGCTCGAGGTGCGCGGCCTGCGCGTCGCGCTCGGGCACCGCGGCAAGCTCGGTCTGGTAGCTGCCCGCGGCGGCATGTGCATCGCCATCGAGACGGATGCGGTGCTGCAGCGGGGCAGCCTGCGCGAGTCCCTGCGCTTGCGCCCCGAGCTGCTGCGCCGCCTCGGCTGGCACTACGTGCGGGTGCACGCCTTCGAGCTGTTCAACGACCCGGACGCGGTGGCGACGAAGATCGCGCTGATGCTGGGCGTCGAGCCGTCGACGGCGAACACCCAGCCGATCCCGGTCGTGCCGGCGTCGGCCCGTGGCTGAGCCCGAGCACCCGCCCGAGACCCCGCGTCGCCGCCCGCGCCGCGTGCGCACGGACCCGCCGCCCGGGTCGGACCCGGCGCCGCAGTCCGAGCCGCCGCGGCATGCCGAGACCGAGAACGACGACCGCCTGCGCGTCGACAAGCCGCCGCACTACTGAGCCGGCCGCTGCTCCGGGGTCGTGGCGGCGGTGTCGGCGGGCCTGGCGTGGGCCGAGGCCTCGGCGGGGCCGCGCGCGAGGAGGTCGCGGATCTCGGTCAGCAGCTCCAGCTCGCTCGGCGGGGCATCCTGCTTCGGCTCCTCCTGCTGCTTGCGGAACGCGACCCGTTTGATCGCGTTCAACGGCACCACCAGGCCGAAGTAGACCACCAGCGCCACCAGCACGAAGTTGATGAGCGCGCCGATCACGGCGCCGAAGTAGATCGTCGCCGTCTCGCCCGAGGTGGTGGGCAGGTACACCGGCAGCGCGGTCGCGAGCGACTCCGCGTTGAACAGCGCGCCGATCGCGGGGTTGATCACGCTGTTGACGACGGCGTTCACGATCGCGGTGAAGGCGGCGCCGATGACGACGGCGACCGCGAGGTCGATGACGTTGCCGCGGAGGATGAACTCCCTGAAGCCCTTCATGGACTCCAGGCTATTCGCCGGAGCCGCCGCCCGATGACGACGACGAGGACGAGGACGACCCGCTCGCCGCCGAGGACGACGACGACGTCGACGACGACTCGGACTTGGCCGCGGCCGCCCGGCTGTCCGTGCGGTAGAACCCGGAGCCGTTGAAGGTCACCCCGACCGTGTTGAAGAGCTTGCGCAGCTTGCCGCCGCACGTCGGGCACTCGGTGAGCGCGTCGTCCGTGAAGGCCTGCTGGATGTCGAAGGCGGTGCCGCACTCGGTGCAGCGGTAGGAGTAGGTGGGCACGGGTTACCTCGTTCGGTCGAAGGCGACGATGCCGGACGGGGTCACCACCCCGTTCACGCGCTGGTCGTGACGTTCGCTGGGGACCTCGTCCACCAGCTCCGCGTCGAACACCACAGCATAGACCGGCGGGCACGCCTCCATGGATCCGAGGGTCTTGTCGAAGTAGCCGCGGCCCCATCCCAGCCGCATGCCGGTGCGGTCGACGGATGCGGCGGGCACGACGATCAGGTCGACCGAGTTGATCGCGATCGGGCCCAGCACCTCGCTGGTGGGCATCGGCATCCCGAAGTCGTCGACGGACTCGTCGTCGCCGTCGTACGGCGCCCAGTCGAGCAGACCGTCGGTGCGCGAGATCGGCAGCAGCACCCGGATGCCCTGCTCGTGCGCCCAGCGCAGGAAGTCGCGGGTCGGCGGCTCGTCGGGCAGCGAGAGATAGGTGGCCAACGACCGCACCCGCAGATCGGAGGCGAGCCGCACCAGGTGGGCGGTGATGCCGGCGGCGTCCTCGTCGCGCTCCTTGGCCGTGGCGATGCGCCGGCGTTCGCGCAGTTCGGCTCGCAGGGCGCGTTTGCGTTCCCCCACCTCGTCGGGCATGTGGTCAGTCTAGGCATGCGTCCCACTAGCCTGGAGGCTATGTCGTACCAGATCACGAAGGCCGTCATCCCCGCTGCCGGCCTCGGGACCCGCTTCCTGCCCGCGACCAAGGCGTCGCCGAAGGAGATGCTGCCCGTCGTCGACAAGCCGGCCATCCAGTACGTCGTCGAGGAGGCGGTCGCCGCGGGCATCACCGACGTGCTCATGATCACCGGGCGCAACAAGGCCGCGCTCGAGAACCACTTCGACCGCATGACCGAGCTCGAGGCCACCCTCGGCGAGAAGGGCGACCGCGAGCGCCTCGCCAAGGTCGAGTTCACCAACGACCTCGCCAACATCCACTACGTGCGCCAGGGCGACCCCAAGGGTCTCGGGCACGCGGTGCTGAGGTCGCGCATGCACGTCGGCGACGAGCCGTTCGCGGTGCTGCTGGGCGACGACCTCATCGACGAGCGCGACGTGCTGCTGGCGCGGATGATCGAGCAGCAGTACGCGAAGGACGCCAGCGTCGTCGCGCTGCTCGAGGTCGACCCCTCGCAGACGCACCTGTACGGCATCGCCACCGTGGAGGCCACGGACGAGGACGACGTGGTGCGCGTCACCGGCCTCGTCGAGAAGCCCTCGCCCGGCACCTCGCCCTCGAACTACGCCGTGATCGGCCGGTACGTGCTGAAGCCCGAGATCTACGACCTGCTCGAGAAGACGGAGCCCGGCAAGGGCGGCGAGATCCAGCTGACGGACGCGCTGCAGCACATGGCGCAGGAGGACGTCGCGGGCGGCGTGTACGGCGTGGTGTTCCGCGGCCGCCGCTACGACACCGGCGACCGGCTCGACTACCTCAAGGCCACCGTGCGGCTCGCGGCCGACCGCGAGGATCTCGGCCCGGACTTCACCGAGTGGCTGAAGTCGTACGTGCGCGATCTGGGCTGATGCCCGCCACGATCCCCACCCTGAGCGAGGGCCGGACCACCATCCGGCCGATCCGGCTGCGTGACGCGCGCGCCCTCGAGCGAGAGCTCATCGAGAACCGGTCCTGGCTGCGGAAGTGGGAGGCGACCAGCCCGCACGGGCCCGTCAGCTTCGATGTGCGGGCCAGCATCCGCAGTCTGCAGCAGAACTCGCGGGCCGGCCTCGGCATCCCGTTCGTCATCGAGGTCGACGGCGAACTCGCCGGGCAGCTGAACGTGTCGAGCATCGCCTACGGCTCGCTGTCGTCGGCCACGATCGGGTACTGGGTCTCGGAGCGCTTCGCCGGCCGCAACGCGACGCCCACCGCGGTCGCGCTCGCCACCGACCACTGCTTCTTCACGCTGGGCCTGCACCGCATGGAGATCTGCATCCGCCCGGAGAACAACCCGTCGCTGCGCGTGGTCGAGAAGCTCGGCCTGCGCTACGAGGGACTGCGGCGGCGCTACATCCACATCAACGGCGACTGGCGCGACCACTTCTGCTTCGCGGTGACCGTCGAGGAGGTGCCGCAGGGGGTGCTGCGCCGCTGGCTCGACGGCGGTGCGAACGAGGCCGACGCGGCGCGACCCGAGGCCGACGTCGAGCGGGCGGCGAAGCCGTTGCTCTGATCGGCGCGTTGCGCGGCTCGCGGCCGCCGTGGGCCATACCGTATGCGCATGGAGGTCACGGGCGTCGGCGGAGGCATCATGCTCGCCATCGCGGCCGTGCTCTGGCTGGCCTACCTGCTGCCCAACTGGTGGAAGCGTCGTGAGTACCTCGCCACCGAACGCAACGCCGTGCGGCTGCAGCAGACGATCCGTGTGCTGGCCGAGACGGCCCAGGTTCCGGATGTCGTGAAGGTCGCCCGCTCGGCTCCGTTCCCGGTCGCCGTGGGTCGCCCCGCCACCCCGCAGCCGGTGCTGGACCCGCGGGTGCTGACCGCCCGCCGCATCCGCCGCACCCGGGCCCTCACCAGCCTCGTGCTGGTCAGCTCGGTGCTGCTCGGCGTCATCCAGATCTCGCTCATCGCCAGCACCGGCGCGGCCCTCGGGTCGTGGTTCGTGCTCGCCGTGTGCGGCGTGCTCGGCTTCAGCTCGCTCGCCATGCTCGGGCGGCTCGCCGAGCGGTCGCAGCAGCGACCCGCGGTTGAGCGGCCAGCCCGCCGGACCTCCCTCGGCGCTCCGGCGCGGGTCGCTCAGCAGCCGCAGCCCGCCGTCGACCGCAGCTGGACCCCGGTGACGGTGCCCAAGCCGCTGTACCTCTCCCGCCCGGACGCGCCGGCGACGGTGCCCGCCGTCGACCTGGAGCACGCCGCCGCAGTCGCCGAGCAGGCCCGCCGCGCCGCCGAGCAGGAGGCCGCCTCACTGCAGCCC
>DATMVL010000214.1:0-4737 GCA_035563175.1 Rhodoglobus sp.
AGGCACCCTCGTGGCCCGCACCGACAAGACCAGCCCCGACGTCGTCAACGCCGACGTCCCCCTCGACACCCCCTCGCTGCTCAAGCGCCTCATCGCCGAGTTCTTCGGCACCTTCGTGCTCGTGCTCGGCGTGATCGGCACGGCGTTCTTCTCCTCGGAGTCGACCGGCATCCTCGGCGTGGCCCTCGCCGTCGGCATCGCCGTCCTCGGCGCCGCCTACGCGGTCGGGCACATCTCGGGCGGGCACTTCAACCCGGCCGTGTCGATCGGCGCGGCCGCGGCCGGCCGCTTCGCCTGGCGCGACGTGCTGCCCTACATCGGCGCGCAGGTCGTCGGCGGCGCGTTCGCCACCACCATCCTGTTCTTCATCAAGGCCGGTGCACCCGCCGACCGGTTCGCCGACTTCGCCGCCGTCTCCAACGGCTTCGACGACCTCTCCCCCGCCGGCTTCAACCTGCTCTCGGTGCTGCTGGCGGAGGTGGTGGTCACCGCGGTGTTCCTGTACGTGATCCTCGGCGTCACCGACCGCCGGGCACCGAGCGGCTTCGCGCCGCTCGCGATCGGCCTCACGCTCGCGCTGCTGCACCTGGTGGCGATCCCGATCAGCAACGCGTCGCTCAACCCGGCGCGCTCGATCGCGACCGCGATCTACGGCGGCGCGGAGCCGCTGACGCAGGTGTGGGCGTTCATCCTGGCTCCGGTCGTCGGCGCCCTCATCGCCGGCTTCACCTACGGCGCGCTGTTCGACCGCCGGCGCGCGTAGCCCGTTCCACCGAGACGGCCCGGGTGCTTCGGCGCCCGGGCCGTCCGTCGCCCGGGGCCCGACCGCGTGCACAACTCAGGCGGGCGCGGCGTGTCACGGTGCCGACACGCCGCTGCGGCACCGCGCAGCCTGAGTTGCGCCCGTCAGCGGCCGGTCTCGCGCCCCGACGGCTCGTCGGTCTCGTCGCCGGCGAGCTGCTCCGCCACCGCCTCGACCTCGACCGGCTGCGCCTCCAGCTCGGTGGGCAGCACCTTCATCGTGGTCAGCGGCGAGAACAGCACCCACCCGGCGGCGACCAGCGTCCCCGCCACGCCGATCCACATCGTCGGCACCACGCCGATCACGGTGCCGAGCACGCCCGAGACCAGAGCGCCGATCGGCATCACGCCCCACACCACGAAGCGGATCGACGCGTTCATCCGGCCGAGCAGCCGCGGCGGGGTGAGCCGCTGCCGCATCGTGACCTGCGTGATGTTGTAGACGAGCACCAGGAACGACTCCAGGAACATGCCCACGATGAGCACGGGCAGCGCGACCGCCGGGAACAGCCCGGCGAGGGGGAACGCAGCAGCGGCGACCCCCATCGCCAGCGCCGTGAGCGAGATCGCCGTGCCCTCGCCGAGGCGCTTCGTCACCCACGGCGTCGCGATCGCGCCGAGCAGCCCGCCCACCGAGCCGACGCCGAGGATGAGCCCGAGCCCCGCCGGACCGAGGTCGAGCACCCGGAGGATGAGCACCGCCTCCAGCGTGGTGATGATGGTGCTGAACAGGTTCGACGTGCCGGTGCACAGGGTGATGCGCCGGATGAGCGGATGGCCGAACACGAACCGCAGCCCCTCGCCGATCTCGCGGTGAAGGCGTTGCCGCGTCGCGGGCTCGGGCAGCGTCTCCTCGTCGCGGATGCGCCAGATCGCGAACGCCGACACCAGGTACGAGGCCGCGTCGGCGAGCAGGATGACCGGGGCGCTCAGCACGGTGAGCACGACGCCCGCGATGCCCGGTCCGCCCACGCTCGCCACCTGCGACGTCGCCTCGAGCTTGGAGTTCGCCGAGCCCACCTGGGCTCCCGGCAGCAGGATCGGCAGGAAGCTCTGGTAGCTCACGTCGAAGAACACCCGCGCGACGCCGAACACGATCGCGAACAGGTAGAGGTGCCAGATGTGCAGCACGCCCGCCCACCACAGCAGGGGCAGCGCGGCGAGGGCGACCGCCCGCACGAGGTCGGCGACGATCATGACCCGGCGCTTCAGCATCCGGTCGATCCAGGCTCCGGCGGGTAGCGAGATGACCAGGAAGGCGGCGGTCTGGGCGGCGTTCAGCACGCCGACCTCCCACTCGCTGGCGTCGAGCAGCGACACGGCGAGCACCGGCAGCGCGACGAAGGTGAACTGGGCACCGAACTGGCTGATCGCCTCGCCACCCCACAGCCAGAGGAAGCCCCGATTGCGCAGCAGCGGCGTCATGGCGGCCAGTCCAGCACAACCGGTTGGGAAGTGTCAATCGGTTAGGATCGGGGCGTGGACGAGGAGGCGCTGGCCGCGGCGCGGGCCCGGGCGCTGTCGTCGCCGCTGCGGCTGCGCATCCTGCGCTCCTGCCTGCACGAGGGCAAGACGAACAAGCAGCTCGCCGGCGAGTTCGGCATCAACGCCGGCAGCATGCTGCACCACGTGCGCGCGCTCGTCAGCACCGGATTGCTGCGCGCGGAGGAGCCGCGTCGGGGCACGCGGGGCGCCAGGGAGGTGCCGTACCGGGCGACCGGCATCTCGTGGGGCACGTTCGTGCCGGGCGTGAGCACGATCCTCGTGCAGACGTTCCTGCAGGAGATCGACGGGCTCGACCCGGAGTCGCTCGACGTGACCCGCATGGGCCTGAAGCTGACGCCGGAGCACCGCGAGGAATTCGGACGGGAGCTGCGCGAGCTCATCAAGCGCTGGCACGACCGCGGGCCCGATGGCGGCGGCGAGGCGTTCTCCGTCTTCTCGGTGGTGCACCCGGAGCGTTAGCCGGCGACGAGCTGCCGGGCCCCGGCCTCGAACTCCTCGAGGTCGCCGGTCTCCCCGCGCCGTGCCGCCCAGCGGCCGACCCCCCACTGGTAGACGAGGAACGCGACGAGCGCGACCGTGCCGATGCCGATCTTGATCGGCCACGGCCAGTCCTGCCGGGTGACGAAACCCTCGATGATGCCCGAGACGAACAGCGCGAGCGCGAGCCCCACCACGATCGTGAAGAGGGCGCGGCCGTCCTCGGCGAGCGCCTGCGCGCGGGTGCGGGCGCCGGGCGCGATCCACGCCCAGAAGATGAAGATGCCGGTCGCCCCCGCCACGAAGATCGAGTACAGCTCGAGCTGCCCGTGCGGCGAGATGAAGAGGAAGAAGTCGTCGAGCCGGTCGTACTCGGCCATGATCGCCGCAGTGGTTCCCAGACTCGACGCGTTGGTGAACAGCAGGTACGGCGCGTACACGCCGATGATGCCGAAGGCGATGCACTGGGCGGCGAGCCACGCGTTGTTCGTCCATACGAACGCGGTGAACGAGCCGCCCGAGAACTCGGAGTAGTACTGCTCGAAGTCCTCGGTGGCGTACTGCTCCATCTGCTCCGGTGTGAAGCCGGACGCCACGAACACCCGCGGGTCGGTCATCGCCCACCAGGCGTACAGCACGCCGATCAGCAGCGACACGAGCGTCACGGCGAGGCTCAGCCACCGCACGCGGTACAGGGCGGCGGGCAGCTGCGCGGCGAAGAACCGCGGGATCTGCGCCACCGCATTCGCCGGAGTGCCCGTGAAGCGCAGCCGGGCCCGGCTCAACCACAGCGACAGCCGGTCGCCCTGCGCCGACGACCCGACGGTCGTCTTGATCGCCGAGAGCTGGGTCGCACCGGACTGGTAGCCCTCGATCAGCTCATCCGCGTCGGCGCCGCTGAAGCGCCGCTGGCGGCCGAGCCGGTCCAGTCGGTCCCATTCGTCGCGGTGCGCATCCGCGTAGGCGTCGAGGTCCATCTGATTCAATGATGGCATGGCGACACCGTCCGCTCCCGGGGTGCTCGAGCACGTCGACGAGCAATCCGAGCTCGTCACCGGCGAGGCCGTCGCCCTCGACCTGCGCCCGGCCGGGTTCGTGCTGCGCGGTGCCGGGGCAGCCATCGACTTCGTGCTCTACTTCGGCGTCTACATCGCGATCGTGCTGCTCTTCAACGCGCTCGCGATCCAGCTCGGGCTCGATCAGGCCGTCACCACGGCCGTCGGCGTCGTCGCGCTGGTGCTGTGCATCGTCGTGGCGCCCGTCGCGGTCGAGACCGCCACACACGGCAAGTCGCTCGGCAAGCTCGCGGTGGGAGCGCGGATCGTCCGCGACGACGGCGGGGCCATCGGCTTCCGTCACGCCCTCATCCGCGCGCTCACCGGCGTGTTCGAGATCTTCATGACCTTCGGCGGCGGCGCCGCGATCATCGCCCTGTTCAACGGCAAGGGCAAGCGGCTGGGCGACCTCGTCGCCGGCACGTACAGCCAGCACGAACGGGTCGCCAAGTACCAGCCGGCGACCTTCGGCGTGCCCACCCCGCTCGTGGAGTGGTCGAGGACGGCGGATGTCGCGAAGCTCCCCGACCCGCTCGCGCGCCGCGTCGCCCAGTTCCTCTCGCAGGCCGCCGCCCTCACGCCGGATTCCCGGCGCCGTCTCGCTCGCGACCTCGCGAACGAGACCTCGGCGTTCGTCTCACCGGTGCCCGGTGGCGACCCGGAGCTGTTCCTCGCCGCCGTCGCGGTGCTGCGCCGCGAGCGCGAGGCGGCGGCGCTGCAGCTCGAGCGGCAGAACCTCGAGCGGCTCGCGCCCGTGCTCGAGGGCATGCCGCGCGGCTTCCCCGACCGCGGCTAGCGCCCTGTTCCGACCGGCTCAGCTCCCGCTGAGCGCGGTCGGACCCCCTTCCAACGGGGTCCAACCGCGCCGAGCTCCAGCTGAGCCGCACGCGCGAAGCCG
>DATMVL010000215.1:0-5907 GCA_035563175.1 Rhodoglobus sp.
CCGCCGAGGGCAAGGCAGATCCGTTCGGCGCCGCGGTGCCCGAGCGCGCCGCGCTCCCGCGGGACGAGCGCCGCGCGAGAGCCGCCGCCCTCGCCGCGACGATCCGCGGCATCGCCAGCCACGACCGCCCGATGGTCGGCCACTTCGACGACTCGGATGCGGTGCTCGACTTCCTCGCGTCGGCGAACGCCCCCCGACTGGCCGAGCTCGGGACCAGCTGCCCCGACCACTTCCTGCGCACCAAGGTCAAGCCGATGCTGCTCGACCTGCCGGCGAGCGCGACGGTCGAGGAGTCGAAGGCCCGCCTGCGGGAGCTGCACGAGCGGTACCGCGCCGACTACACCGCGTACTACGAGGCGCACGCCACCGCCGACTCCCCCGCCATGCGCGGCGCGGACCCGCTCATCGTGCTCGTGCCGGGCGTCGGCATGTTCAGCTACGGCGCCAACAAGCAGACCGCCCGCGTCGCGGGCGAGTTCTACATCAACGCCATCAACGTCATGCGCGGTGCCGAGGCGATCTCGACCTACACGCCGATCAGCGACGCCGAGAAGTTCCGCATCGAGTACTGGGCCCTCGAGGAGGCGAAGCTGCAGCGGATGCCGAAGCCGAAGTCGCACGCCACCCGCATCGCCCTCGTGACCGGCGCCGCCTCCGGCATCGGCAAGGCCATCGCGACCCGGCTCGCGGCGGACGGCGCCTGCGTCGTCATCGCCGATCTCGACCTGCAGAAGGCGCAGGACGCGGCCGCGGAGCTGGGCGGCACCGACGTGGCGGTGGGCCTGCAGGTGAACGTGACCGACGCATCCGCCATCGAAGCGCTGGTGCAGGACGCGCTGCTCGCCTTCGGCGGGATCGACATCGTCGTCAACAACGCCGGCGTCTCGCTCAGCAAGCCCCTGCTCGAGACGACGGAGCAGGACTGGGACTTCCAGCACGACATCATGGCCAAGGGCTCGTTCCTGGTGAGCAAGACGACCGCGCCGGTGCTCATCGAGCAGGGCATGGGCGGCGACGTGATCTACATCGCGAGCAAGAACTCCGTGTTCGCCGGGCCGAACAACATCGCGTACTCGGCGACGAAGGCCGATCAGGCGCATCAGGTGCGACTGCTCGCGGTCGAGCTCGGCGAGCACGGCGTGAAGGTCAACGGCATCAACCCCGACGGGGTCGTGCGCGGATCGGGCATCTTCGCCTCGGGGTGGGGCGCCAACCGGGCGAAGACCTATGGCGTGCCGGAGGAGGATCTCGGCAAGTTCTACGCGCAGCGCACCATCCTCAAGCGCGAGGTGCTGCCCGAGAACGTCGCGAACGCCGTGTCGGTGCTCACCGGGCCGGACCTGTCGCACACCACCGGCCTGCACATCCCGGTCGACGCGGGCGTCGCGGCGGCGTTCCTGCGATGAGCGGCTCCGTCGCGGCGGTCGACCTCGGGGCCACCAGCGGCAGGGTGATGCTCGGGCATGTCGGCCATGACCAGCTGAGCATCCGGATGGTGTCCCGGTTCCCGAACGGACCGGTGCGCACCGCCGACGGCGAGCTGCGCTGGGCGCTCACCGAGCTGCTCGAGCACGTGCTGGACGGCCTCACCGCCGCGGTGCGCGAGCAACCGGACGTCGCCTCGCTCGGAGTCGACTCGTGGGCGGTCGACTACGCGCTGCTGCAGGGCGGGCGGATGCTCGGCGAGCCGTTCCACTACCGCGACGAGCGCAACCACGCCGCCGTCGAACGGGTGCACGCCCTCGTGCCGCCGGAACAGCTGTACGCCGCGAACGGCCTGCAGCATCTGCCGTTCAACACGGTCTTCCAGCTCGCCGCCGAGCGCCACCTCGACGTCGCGGACGCGCTGCTGCTCATCCCCGATCTGATCGCCTACCGGCTGACCGGCCGCATGGTCGCCGAGCGGTCGAACGCGTCGACCACGGGACTGCTCTCCGTCACGACCGGCGACTGGGATGCCGCCCTGATCGAGCGCGTCGGCCTGCCGCTGCGGCTGCTGCCCGAGCTCGTCGACGCCGGCACCGTCGTCGGCCCGCTGCTGCCGGAGGTGCGTGCGCGCATCGGCTCGGGGCTCGACGTGATCGCCGTCGGGTCGCACGACACCGCGTCCGCCGTGCTCGCGGTGCCCGCCGCGACGCGCGACTTCGCCTACATCTCGTGCGGCACCTGGGGGCTGGTCGGCGTGGAGCTCGACCGCCCGGTGCTGACCGAGGATGCCCGGCTCGCGAACTTCACGAACGAGGGCGGGGTCGACGGCACGATCCGCTTCCTGCACAACGTGATGGGCCTGTGGCTGCTCTCGGAGTGCGTGCGCGAATGGGGTGAGACCGACCTGCCTGGTCTGCTCGACCGGGCCGCCGCCGTCACCGCGCCCGTCGGCGTCTTCGACCCGAACGACGAGGTGTTCCTGCCGCCGGACGGCATGCCGCAGCGCATCGAGCGCTGGCTCGCCGAGCACGACCAGCCGCTGCCGGCCTCGCGCCCGGAGTTGGTTCGCTGCATCGTCGAGTCGCTCGCGACCGCGTTCGCGACGGCGGTGCAGGATGCGTCGGCACTCTCCGGTCAGCCGGTGTCCGTCATCCATCTGGTCGGCGGCGGCTCGCAGAACGAGCTGCTCTGCCAGCTCACCGCCGATCGCAGCGGTTTGCCCGTGCTCGCCGGCCCGGTCGAGGCGACCGCGATCGGCAACGTGCTGGTGCAGGCGCGGGCGCAGGGGTTCGTTCAGGGCGACCTGATGTCGCTGCGGGCGCTGGTCGCGCGCGCGTCCTCACCGCGGCGGTACGAGCCACGAGCGTGAGCCGGTCATCCGCGCTCCCCGTGCGGCGGTCCTGAGCACCGCACGGGGAGGACGGGTGGCCGCGGTCACGCGGCGGCGACGCCCGAGGCGGATCGCGCCGCCTCGTCGATCGTGGCCGCGACGACGGCGGGCTGGGTGAAGTACACCGCGTGGCTCGCGGCGACGCGGGTGATCTTCGCGCCGGCGCGGGTCGCCATGTGCTCCAGCATCGCCTGGTCGAAGGCGCGGTCCTCGGTGGCGATGACCGCCCACGTCGGCTTGTCGCGCCACGCGGCATTCGTCACCGCCGTGCCGAAGGCGGACATGTTGACCGGCACCTGCGCATCCCGCAGGAAGGCCGCATCGTCGTCGCCGGCGTCGTGGGCGAAGCCCGACTTGAATCGCTCGGGGTTCAGGAAGCCGAAGCCGTCGTCGGTCACGTCGATGACGAACTCGGGCGTCGGGGCGAAGCCCTCGTACTGCTGGCCGGTCGTCTCGCCGGCGTCGGGCGCCAGCGCGGAGACGTAGACCAGACCGGCCACGTTCGGGTGCACGCCCGCCTCGGTGATGACGGTGCCGCCCCAGGAGTGGCCGACGAGGATCGCCGGGCCGCTCAGCCGGTCGAGCACCCGGGTGGTCGCGGCGACGTCGTCCTCGAGCGACGTCAGCGGGTTCTGCACGACGCTCACGGCGTAGCCGCGGCCGGTCAGGTCGTCGTGCACGCCGCGCCAGCCGGAGCCGTCGGCGAAGGCGCCGTGCACGAGCACGACGTTCGTGATCGCGGTGCCGGTTCCAGTCGTTGTGGTGTTCATCTCGTTCTCTCCTTCTGTGCCCCGGGGGGCGTCGGGCGGACCGGAGTCCGATGTGCAATGTATTGCATTCAATCGACGCACGGCCGACATTATTCCCCGAGCCCTTCCGGGTGCAATATGTAATGTGCCCATTCCTGAGAACTCGACCTCGGTCAGCCGTTCACTGCTGCGCGACGACGTGTACCGCCGCCTGCGCGACGCCATCGTCGACGGCACCTTCGCACCCGGCGAGCAGCTGAAGGACGGCGAACTCGCTGCATGGTTGGGCGTGAGCCGTACGCCGGTGCGCGAAGCGCTGCTGCGGCTGGGCGCGAGCGGGCTGGTCGTCGCGCTGCCGGGACGGTCCACGACCGTGAGCGCCGTCGACGCGAAGGCGGTGCAGGACGCCCGGGATGTCGTGGCCGCCATGCACGAGCTCGCGGTGCGCGAGGCGACGGGCCGGCTCGGTCAGCCGGAGATCGACCGGATGCGCGACGCCAACCGCCGCTTCGCCGACGCGGTGGAGGCCGGGGAGGTGGGCGCGGCCCTGGACACCGACGAGGAGCTGCACCGCATCCCGGTCGCGGCGCTGGGCAACCAGGCCGTGGAGATGGTGCTCGAGCAGTTCGGCCCGCTCGTGCGCCGCGCTGAGCGGATGCGCTTCGGCACGGACGGCCGCGACGCCGTCGAGCGGCACGAGCGCCTGATCGAGGCGATCGAGTCCGGCGACGCCGACACGGCGGCATCCGTCGCCTACGGCATCTGGCGCAGTCTGCCCACCGACGCCGGGTGAGCCACCACTTCCGGATTGTCTGACAATCGCGTAGATTGTCAGACATTCCGCGACGGGGAGGAGCGAGCATGAGCGAGACCAGCGTGCTCACCGACTCCGTCGCCGAGCGGCTGCGCGAGAGCATCGTCGGGCAGCAGGATGCTCCGGGCTCAGCGATCACGGAGGCCGCCGTCGCACTGCGCTACGGCGTGGCGCGACCCACCGCGCGGCTCGCCATCGACCGGCTCGTCGCGGATGGGATCCTGCGCCGCGAGGCGCACCGAGCCGCGCGCGTGCCCGTGCTCGACCGGGACGAGATCGCCGACCTCTACGACACGCGAGCCGTGATCGAGGCCGCCGCCGTGGCGACGCTCGGCTCCGTGCCGCCGGCCGCGGCATCCGCGAACCTGGCCCTGCAGCGCACCGACGACTTCACCCGGCACGACGTCGCGTTCCACCGCGCGCTCGTCGCCGGCTCCCCCAGCCCCCGCCTGACGCGACTGCACGACCAGCTCATGGGCGAGGTCGAGCTCTGCATCGGGCAGGTGCAGGCCGCACACCTGCTGACCGCGACCGAGGTCGCGGCGCAGCACCAGCGCATCCTCGACGCGATCGAGACGGGCGATGCCGCTGCGGCCGCCACGCTCACCCGCACCCACATCGCGGCCGCGCGCGACGCGCTGCTGCAGCACCGGCGATAGGACGACCATGGTCAAGCGACAGTTCCCGAACCCGCGCGAGCTCATGCAGCTCATGCGCTTCAAGGCACCGCAGCTCGACGGCAAGCGACGCCGGCTCGACGGCGCGCTCACCATCCACGACCTGCGCGACATCGCGAAGCGGCGCACCCCGAAGGCCGCGTTCGACTACACCGACGGCGCCGCCGAGGGCGAGCTGTCGCTGGCCCGCGCGCGGCAGGCGTTCGAGGACGTCGAGTTCCACCCGTCGATCCTGCGCGACGTCTCGACAGTCGACACCTCCGTCGAGGTCCTCGGCGGCCGCTCCGCGATGCCGTTCGGCATCGCCCCCACCGGGTTCACCCGACTCATGCAGACCGAGGGCGAGATCGCCGGCGCCGGCGCCGCGGGGGCGGCGGGCATCCCGTTCACCCTGTCGACCCTGGGCACCACCTCGATCGAGGACGTTAAGGCCGCGAACCCCGACGGGCGCAACTGGTTCCAGCTGTACGTGATGCGCCAGCGCGAGATCTCGTTCGGGCTCGTCGAACGGGCCGCCGCCGCGGGCTTCGACACGCTGATGTTCACGGTCGACACGCCGGTCGCCGGTGCGCGCCTGCGTGACAAGCGCAACGGGTTCTCGATCCCGCCGGCACTCACGCTCGGCACCATCGTCAACGCCATCCCGCGGCCGTGGTGGTGGTTCGACTTCCTCACCACCCCGCCGCTCGAGTTCGCGTCGCTGTCGTCCACCGGCGGCACCGTCGGCGAGCTGCTCGACTCGGCCATGGACCCGTCGATCGACTTCGAGGATCTGGCGGTCATCCGCGACATGTGGCCCGGCAAGCTCGTCGTGAAGGGCGTGCAGAACGTCGAGGACTCCAAGCGACT
>DATMVL010000216.1:0-6720 GCA_035563175.1 Rhodoglobus sp.
GAGGCGGTGTTCGCCGCCTGCGCCGAGCACGGCGTCGCGGTCGAGATCAACGGGCAGCCCGAGCGGCAGGACCCGCCGGACGATCTGCTCGCGCTCGCGCTGGCGGCCGGATGCCTGTTCAGCGTCGACTCCGACGCGCACGCCCCGGGCGAACTCACCTTCGTCGACCGCGCCGCCGCCCGTGCCGAGGCGGCGGGCGTGCCGGCAGACCGGGTGATCAACACGTGGCCGGTCGAGCGGCTGCTGGAGTGGACGCGGGCCTAGCCGGCCCGGCATGACGAAGGGGCGGCGCCCGACGGCACCGCCCCCTCTCACACCAGGTCCGCGATCAGCCCTGCGGCGTCAGCGCGAACTGCACGGCGCCGGTGTCATCCACCTGAGCGTCGAGCGTCTTGTCGTCCAGCACCCCTGCCGTGCCCGAATCGAGGAACACGCGCGCCCCGTCCCGCTCGACCACCGAATCGGTGGCCTCGGGCTCGGACGCGACGCTGACCTCGAAGCGGCCCTCGGGCTGGTCGGTGCTCTGGATGCGCAGTCCGCCGGTCTCGGTCGCCGGGGACTGGTCCACGATCGTCTTCACGACCGTGCTGGCGGTGTCGGTGAGTGTGAGCATGATGCTTCCCTTCCGTTGCCGTTCGCCAGCCACGTTTCCGAGAATGCGCGAGGGCTGCAACCCGGACGGCGGGATGCCCACGGGACTGCCAGGTTCGGATCAGTCGGCGGCGGCGAGCTGCCCGCAGGCGCCGTCGATCTCCTTGCCGCGGGTGTCGCGCAGGGTCGTCGGGATGCCGGCGGCGTTGAGCCGGCGCACGAACTCGTTCGTCACGTCGCGGTCTGAGGCCGTCCAGATCGAGCCCGGCGTCGGGTTCAGCGGGATCGGGTTCACGTGCACCCAGCCCTTGCCGCGGGCCAGCAGCTTCTGCGCGAGCAGGTCGGCGCGCCAGCCGTGGTCGTTCATGTCCTTGATGAGGGCGTACTCGATGCTCACCCGGCGACCGGTCTTCTCGAAGTACGCGCGCGCCGCATCCAGCGCCTCGTCGACCTTCCAGCGCGAGTTTACCGGGATCAGCTCGTCGCGCAGCTCGTCGTCGGGCGCGTGCAGCGACAGGGCGAAGGTCACCGGCAGATCCTCGTCGGCGAGCTTGTGGATCGCGGGCACCAGGCCGACGGTGGAGACGGTGATGCCGCGCGCGGACATCCCGAGCCCCTCCGGCTGCGGCCGCAGCATCGTCTTCACCGCCGACATCACCCGGGCGTAGTTGGCCAGCGGCTCGCCCATGCCCATGAACACGATGTTGTTGACCCGCTGGCCGTCGCGTACGTCGCCGAGCTCGCCGCGGGCGATGGCGCGGTTGGCGCGCACGATCTGGTCGACGATCTCGGCTGACGAGAGGTTGCGGGTGAGCCCCGCCTGGCCGGTGGCGCAGAACGGGCAGTTCATGCCGCAGCCCGCCTGCGACGAGATGCACAGCGTGATGCGGCCCGGGTAGCGCATGAGCACCGACTCGACCAGGGCGCCGTCGTGCAGCTTCCACAGGAACTTGATCGTGTTGCCGTCGTCGGTCGCCAGCCGCCGCACCTCGGTGAGCAGCGTCGGCAGCAGGCCGCCGACCAACTCCTCGCGACCGGCCGCCGGCAGGTCGGTCATGTCGGCCGGGTCGCTGGTGTGGTGCACGAAGTAGTGCGTCGCGAGCTGCTTGGCGCGGAACGCGGGCATCCCCAGCTCCTGCACCCTGGCCTTCAGCGCGTCGGCGCTCAGGTCGGCGAGGTGCTCGGGCGGCTTGCCGCGCTTCGGCGACGCGAAGTTCAGCAGCGGACGGCCGTCGGCGCCGAGCTGCTGCTTCCAGCCCTCGGTCGCCGGGCGCACCTGGCGCACGCCGGAGGCGGGAGGGGTGGATGCGGTGGTCACCGTACGAGGGTACGCGAGTGCCGCTGTGCGCGCTGAGCTCGGTACCAGTCGATCGTGCGGGCGACGCCGTCGCGGTAGGGCGTCGGCGCGGAGCCGAACGCCGTCGAGAAATCCGAGGCGTCGATGGTGAAGGGCTGCTCGAACTGATAGACCATCTCGGCCCCCTCACGGGCGAGTGGTGACACCGCGCCCAGCGCGCGACCGATCCGGGTACCGATCTGCAGCATCCGTGGCCGCGACCCGACATGCTCGAACGCCATCCGCACGAGGTCACGCCCCGTCGTCGGCGGCGGTGTCGGGATCATCCACACTCGGCCCGATGCGTCCTCCGCCTCGGCCAGGGTGATGAGACCACGCGCGAAATCGTCGATGAAGAGCGGCGTGAGCGGCAGATCGGGATTGCCGATGTAGATGGCGACCCCGCGCTTGGCGGCGGCACCCAGGAGGTTGGCGCCGAGCAGCGAGTTGGTGCCGGGCCCGTACAGCTCCGGCGCTCGACCGATGACCACGTCAGCCGTGCCTCGATGGTGCGCAGCCAGGAGCATCTCCGCGAGCCAGGCCCGCAGCACCCCCTTGTTGCTCACCGGGTTCTCGGGCGTGCGCTCCGAGATGGGGCCGGCGACGCGCCCGTACATCCAGGTGTCGTCCGCGAACACCAGACGAGCACCGACGAGACCCGCCTGCTCGACGATCGAACGCGTGATGGTCGGGAAGTCGGACATCCACCGCGCGAACGGCGGCATGGCGCAGTGGTAGACGACGGAGGCACCGGCCAGGGCCCGGTGCAACGACTCCGGCTGGCGTGCGTCCGCTGCGACGAACTCGATCTCCGTTCCGTGGCCCGGGCTCGCGGAGCGGCTGACCGCGCGCACCCGCCTTCCCGCTCGACTGAGCTCGCGGACGACGACCCGTCCGGTGGCACCCGAGGCGCCGACGACGACGTGCAGTGGTGCGGACATGATGCTCCTTCCGATCCGGCACTCCGCCGGGTCGTTCCGAGCTTCCCTCCGACCGCTTGCACGAAACCGTCACAGCCGTCGAGGTCGGTGAAAGGAGCGGCGGATCAGCCCACCGAGAGCCGCGAGTCGGTGCGCACCTTCGGGGCGGTCAACGCAGCGCGGACGCCGGGACCAGCGATGCGTGCCGGGGCTGCCAGGTCGATCGGTCGAACGCGAGGATGCCGAACCACAACGGCCCGAGAAGGATCGCGAGCAGCACGAACGCGCCGGGCTTGCCGAGGGCGATGCCGATCCGCCATTGCGCGATGACGTACATCACCAGGTAGATGATCTGGCCGACCAGCGGGACGAGGCCGACCAGCAGCCACCACCCGGGCTGCCCGCCGAGCTGCAGCAGCCGCCAGCTGTTGAGGAAGGGCACCCACGCCTGCCACGGCGTCACCCCCGCCTTGGCGAAGATGCGGCCGGCGGCGATGCCGTAGTAGATGTACACGCCCACGCTCACCACGACGGTCAGCACGATGTGGGTCGGGCCGTACTCGAATTGCGTCCCAGCCATGATGCGCTCCCTGCTCAACCGATCAGCATGGCGATCGCCACACCGATGAACCAGGCGATGAAGCCGACGTAGATCACGCGCTCGCCGAACCCGTACACCCTGCGCGCAACCACCATGGCGAGCGTGCCGACCGCCATGACGGCGCCCATCGCCGTGGAGAACGCGGCGAGTTCCGGTCGCCCGACGTCGTGGAACACTCCGCCGGCGACGAACGCGGCCGCGGTCACACTGCCGAACGTGGTGAAAGCCAGCACGGTGTGGGCTCTGCCGGACCGCGTCGGGGCGGCGCCGGGCGCATCCATCGGCAGGAACCCGATCAGCAGGCGCGACAGCGCGAAGACGACGAGCAGCACGGCGGTGATCAGCGCCGCCACGCCGGCGGACGCCGTCTGCATCACCACGGCGAAGGCGGATCCCGCGACCGCTGCGGCGATGGTGGCCGCACGGTAGCCGGCGCCGTACCGCGTGATCGCGTACTGACTCACCGGGGTGCGCAACGGCGACAGGCCGGTCGGCAGCACGTGCAGCGTGACGAGGATCGCCACGAGCGCGACACCGGCGATGAGGAGGATGACGCTGGCGACGTCGGACACGAGGTCACTGTATCGGAGGAAGGCTCGACGTCGGTGGTCGGGAAGGTTCGCGGATCAGCGGACCGGCTGGCGCAGGATCGTGCGCAGCTTCCCGGGCGCCGTGCGCCGCCGGTCGCTGAGGTAGATCTCGTGGTGGTGGCCGGTCATCACGAACCCGTGCCCGGGGATGATCTCGTCGTGCATCCGTGCCAGCACCGGCGCCTCGTCGTCGAACGAGCCCACGTGCAGGGTCTGCACGCACCGGCCCTCCTCGAGGGCCTGCACCCGCACCGGCGGATCGATGGCGCCGAGCATCCCGCCGGGTATCCAGTCGGGCACCAGGATGAGCAGGGTCCAGTCCCACGCGGACTTGTCGCGCGCCGCGGTGAACGCGGTCATGTCGTCGGCCCACCACAGCCCCTCGAGCGGCGGCACCACGTAGTCGCGGCCCAGCTCCCGCTTGCTGGCGAACTTCAGGGCGTAGGCCGCCGGGTACAGCGCCTCGACGGCGACGGCGAATTCCGGCGACGTGTTCGGGTCGCCGTGTCCGTCGACGGCGAGGTAGCGCGCCGGCGGCAGGTCGAGCAGGCGGAACTCGCCGCGCTTGGCCCGGTACCCGTCGAGCTCGCGCTTGAGGTCGACCTTCGGCTCGGTCATGCCACCAGTGTGGCCGGGTCGGCCGCGATCGGCCACCAGGTCGAATCACCCGTACCGCAGCAGCACTCCGCGCCGGAACCGGCCGCCGTCGACCGCCAGTGCCACCAGCTGATCGGCGACGTCGCGGCGGGCGATGAACGGCACACCCGGCACGATGCGCACGTCGTCCATGTCGTCGACGCGCACCCCGCCCCGGCGCGCACCGTTCGTGAGCGTGACCGCGTACGCGATCGTCCAGTCCAGCGCGCTGGCGCGCAGCAGGGCCTCACCCCGCGCCTTGTCGTCGAACACCGGCGCCATCAGCCGGTACGCCTGGCGCATCGGCCAGCCGGCACTGCGGCGAGTGTCCCCCACGCCGAACGCGGACAGCATCACCACCCTCCGCACCCCCGTGCGGTCGGACGCGTCGACGACCGCCTCGGTGGTGCGCAGGATGAGATCGTCGGCGCGGTAGCGCAGACCCGTGCCCAGGCAGCTGACCGTGGCATCCGCACCCCGCATCGCCTCGCCGACGTCGTCGACGCTGCGCGCGTCGCCCGGAACCGTGCGCAGCCGCGACAGCACGGGCAGCTTCGCCGGATCGCGCACGAGCGCGGTCACCTCGTGGCCGTCGGCGAGCAGTCTCGCGAGCGTGGACCGGCCCGTCGCGCCGGTGGCGCCCAGCAGCAGGATGCGCATGCTCACCCGGCCGAGATCGCCGCCAGCTCGTCCTCGGTCAGCACCAGCTCGGCCGCCTTCACCGAGTCGGTGATGCTCTCAGGCCGCGACGCGCCGGGAATCGGGATGACCTGCTCGGCCAACGAGAGCTCCCACGCCAGGGTGACCTGCTGGGGGCTCACGCCGTGCGCCTCCGCAGCAGCCGCGACCGCCTCGTACCGGCTCCCGAGGTCATCGCCACGGCCGATGCCGCCGAGCGGCGACCAAGGCAGGAAGGCGATGCCGAGCTCGGCGCAGTGCCGCAACTCGCCCTCGCTCGAGCGGAACTTCGGCGAGAACTGATTCTGCACCGAGACGAGCCGGCCGCCGAGGATCTCGTTCGCCTCGTCGATCTGCGCGATCGACGCGTTCGAGATGCCGGCCATGCGGATGACGCCCTCGTCGAGGAGGTCGCGGATCGCGCCCACCGACTCCGCGTAGGGCACGGACGGGTCGGGGCGGTGGAACTGGTACAGCCCGATCGCGTCGACGCCGAGCCGCTGCGCGGACGCCTTCGCCGCATCCTTCAGGTACTCCGGCCGGCCGTTCAGCGTCCAGCTGCCGTCGCCCGGGCGCAGGTGCCCGCCCTTCGTCGCGATCAGCACGCCGCTCGTGTCGCCGCCCCAGGTGCGGATGCCCTCGGCGAACAGCTCCTCGTTGTGCCCCACCTCATCCGCGTGCTGGTGGTAGGCGTCGGCGGTGTCGAAGAAGGTGACGCCGGCGTCGAGCGCGGCGTGGATGGTGGCGATCGACCGCTCGCGGTCGGGCCGTCCCTCGATCGACATCGGCATGCCGCCGAGTCCGATCGCGCTGACGGTCATGTCCCCGATGGTGCGCTGCTGCATGATCACAGACCTCCCGGGATCATCCAGGCGGACTTCCCGACGGCGCGACGCGACGCATCCGTCGGCGTCAGCTGGTCGGGAACACCGGCTCGGCGGTTCGGGTCGTCGGTCTGGCGGCGGCGCTGCACGGCGGCGAAGCCGACACCGAGCGCGACGCCCGCGATCAGGATGGGGATGAATGCCATAGCTCCACCCTCGCACCGGCCGGGTCAGGACTCAGGGGGTTGCCTCCGCCGCTCGGAGGGTTCGACGGTCCGGTCGACGACCGCGGGAGCCGCCGCGGGTCCCGGCGGCGCCTCCGGCACCGGCCGCCGCCGCTTCGTCACCAGGTACGACCCCGCGAGCACCAGCACGAAGCCGATCACCGTCCAGACGGTGACCTGCTCGCCCAGCACGAGCACGCCGGCGACGATCGCCACCGCCGGGTTCACGTAGGTGATGGTCGTGGCGCGCATAGGCCCGATCTCGGCGATCAGGGCGAACATGAGCAGGAACGCGGCCGCGCTGCAGATCAGGGCGAGGC
>DATMVL010000217.1:0-2824 GCA_035563175.1 Rhodoglobus sp.
GCCAGGCGAGCCGATCGACGAACCCACGAAGGAGTGCACGGTTGACTGACGACATCATCGGCGTCGGAGTCGCCGGTTTCTGGCATGTCCACGCGACCGACTACGCGCGTGAGGTGACCGAGCATCCCGGCACACATCTCGTCGCATCCTGGGATCCTGACGCCGAGCGCGGCCGCGAGGGGGCCGCCGGCCTCGAACTCGAGCCGGCAGCGAGCCTCGAAGATCTACTCGCCCGACCCGGTCTCGACGCCATCACCGTGACCACGGCAACCGACGAGCACACCTCGGTCATCTCGCAGGCGATCGAGGCGGGCAAGCACGTGTTCACCGAGAAGCTGCTCGCCCCGACCGTCGCGGAATCCGAGGAGCTGGTGGCCGCCGCGAGACGAAAGGGCGTCGCGCTCGTCGTCTCGCTGCCGCGCCTGTCGGAGGCGCCGATCACGACGGCATCCGATCTCATCGACACCGGAGCCCTCGGAGACGTGACGTACGCCCGCATCCGCATGGCGCACGACGGGTGGCTGCAGGGATGGCTGCCCGAGCGCTTCGCCGACCCGGTCGCCGCCGTCGGCGGCGCCTTCGCCGATCTCGGTTGCCACCCCGCCTACCTCGTGCAGCGGTTCCTCGGCGCCGCCCCGGCAGAGGTGAGCGCGACCTACGGAAGTGTCACAGGGCGCGCCGTCGAGGACAACGCGGTCGTCGTCGCGCGCTACGCGAACGGCGCGGTGGGCGTGGCGGAGGCGAGCTTCGTCACCACACCCGGGGCCTTCGCCTTCGAGCTCCGCGGAACCGAGGCCTCGCTGCTGTACGGCTTCGGTGGCGAGCAGCTGATCGGCAAGGGCGGCCGGTTCGGCGACGCCTGGGCCCCGGTTCCGCTCGTCCCCAGCGCGCAGAGCCCCTTCGATCTCTGGGTCGACGCGATTCGCGGCGGCGCCGACCCGTCACAGAACCTCCAGGCGGCCGTCGACCTCACCCGGTTCGTGGTCGCCGCCAACACCTCCGCGGCGTCCGGCCACGCGGTCGCCGTCGATTCGAAAGGACAGGCATGACCGGCCAGGTCAGTGACAGAGTACGCATCGGCCTCATCGGAGCCGGCGGCATCGCCGGCGCCCACGTCGCCGGATATCGGCGCAACCCCGATACGGTGACCTTCGCGGCGATCGCCGATCCGGTGACGGAGAACGCCGAGAAGCGCCGCGGCGACGACAGCGACGTGCGCATCTACGCCGACTATCGCGACATGATCGCCGCGGGCGGGCTGGATGCCGTCGACATCTGCCTGCCCCATCACCTGCACGCCGATGCGGTCATCGCGGCAGCGGATGCCGGGCTCCACGTGCTCTGCGAGAAACCGCTGTGCCTCACGCTCGAGGAGGCGGATGCGATCACCGCGGCCGTCGAGCGCAACGGCGTGACCGTCATGTGCGCGCACAACCAGCTGTTCATGCCGGCGGTCGCCGCCGCCAAGGAGCTGGTGTCGAGCGGAGCCCTGGGCCGCGTGTACGAGGTGCGCACGACCGACAGCTTCTACAACGACTTCACCGTCGAGAGCATGGGGTGGAGGGCGCACGCCGCCACGGCCGGCGGCGGCGAACTGATCGACACGGGATATCACCCGCTGTATCTGCTGCAGCATCTCGCCGGAGGCACTCCGGTCGAGGTCGGCGCCATGCTCTCGCGCCACCGCCTCGACTTCATGGAGGGCGAGGACTCCGCTCAGGTGCTGGTGCGGTACGACAACGGAGTCGTCGGGCATGTGACGACCAGCTGGGCCTATCAGCCGGCGGTCGGCACCGAGAAGTTCTCGCTCGTCGGCGAGAGGGGCTCGCTCAGCTCGGACGGCACCACGCTGATCTCCCGCGTCCGCGGCGAAGAACCCGTCACCGTCACGTTCGACCAGGTGCACGAGTTCGCCGCCGAGGTGGCACACTTCGCCGAGTGCATCCGAGAGGGCCGCCGGCCGATCCAGACGCATGTGGAGGGGATCGACGTGCTCGGCGTGATCCTCGCGGCCTACGAGTCGTCGGTCCACGGCACCATCGCGAAGGTCGGCGGGGTCACGGCCTCCGCCGTCTGACGCGCGGCATCCGAGCCCCTGTCGGGGGTGCTGCGGCGTCCCGCAGCACCCCCGGAGCAGTCGGTGTCCGTCGCCCCCGCGCTCCCCAGCGTGCGAGTCCCCAGTCGACAGCGCCTCCCTCGCGCTTCGGCCCACCCTCCGAAGCCCTTCGCCTGACACCTTCTGGAGATCAGGAGCAGGACATCGCTCATATGATACATCGAATGGAAAAAACCTCAGAAGCCCGTGCCGTGGCACTGGAACGGAGCCAGCAGACCGGTGATCTCCATCGCTGACGCCAGCGCTACGGCGGGCTGATCACCCGCGGCCAATCCCTCGTGCACCGCGCCGAGCAGTTCGCACGCGACATCATCGGGCACGACAGCGGGCGCCGCGATGACACAACGGCTGCCGGCGTGCAGCCAGACCCGGGTCATGCCGATCGCCTCCTCGCCCCAGCGCACGGACGACCTGCCCAGTTCGCACGCCGACAGCACCACGGTCGCCGGAGGCTGCCGGATCAGGTCGACGTCGTAGCCGAACAGGACGCCGTCGGCGAGCTCGAACCCGGAGAACAGCGGGTTCTCAGCCGAATGGCGGCCGTGCGCGGCGATGTGCAGCACATCGACGCGCCCGGCGAGCTCTGTGACATCCGCCACTGTCGCCGCGTCCCCGCCGAGCATCACCGCCGTCGGCCATCCGGATGCCGCCCGCCGCACCTCCTCCTCGGCCCGCGGCACTCGAGGGCCGGACGCGAACGCGGCTCTC
>DATMVL010000218.1:0-2263 GCA_035563175.1 Rhodoglobus sp.
CAGCGCGGTCGCGAATGCGGCGCTGCCCACGCCGACGGCCGTCACGACGGCGGCCGTCGCGACGATCCCGAGCAGTGGGGCGCGCACACAGCAAGTCTGCCCGGTGGCGCGGCGCGACGGGGCAGGATGAGAAGCCTCTCATGCTGCGGAAGATCGGCGGCTCCTCCTGCGCCGTGCTCTACTGCTCGGTGATCGTGATCGTCTCCGAGTCCAGTTCGCCGGTGCTCTGCTCGACGGTGATCGTGTAGATCTGCTGGCCGTTGCCGCACTGGTAGTCGAAGTCGAGGGTGTAGACGAGGGGGTAGGTGTCGTACGGCGCGTTCTTCGCGTTGTCGGTGCCGACGCCGAACCACAGCGTCTCTCCCTCGGCGACCCAGGAGAACTGCACCGGCACGGAACCGCCGCCGCTGCAATCGACGCTGGTCTGGTCGACGTCGAAGCTCTGGATCGCGCCGGTCGCGGGCGGTGGCGGGGGAGCCGGCGGCGCGGGCGCCTCGGTCTGCGTGGGCGTCGGCGTCGGGGAGGCGCTGGGGGTCGGGCTCGCGGTCGTCGCGGTGGGCGAGGGAGTGGAGGTCGGCGCCGCGGCCGGGTCGCCGGGCCTGATCAGCAGCAGGATGAGCAGCACGACGATCGCCAGCAGCAGCAGTCCGCCGACCACACCGAGGATCACGAACAGGCGCCTCGACCTCCGTTGCTCCTCGAGCTCGGGCGCGTCGACCGCGTTCCCGGTGTCGAGCCGCCGGGTGGGTGCGTCTCCGGCAGCGTCGTACCGCTCGGTCGGGGTCTCGTCGCTCATACGGTCTCCTGTTCGGCGCCATCAGCCTAGGGATCCGCGAGCGCCGCTCACAAGCTCCGCATTGATCTATTTGAAATAGAACAATAGGATGATCGCGTGCTCCTCACCATCGATCCCGCCTCGGCGCAGCCGCTGTTCGAGCAGCTCGCCGGCGGGCTGCGCGCGCAGATCCTCGCCGGCGCGGTCGCCTCCGGCGAGCGGTTGCCAGCAGCCCGGGAGCTCGCGGATTCCCTCGACGTCAACGTGCACACCGTGCTGCACGCCTACCAGCTGCTGCGTGACGAGGGGTTGCTCGAACTGCGGCGCGGCCGGGGCGCCGTCGTCACCGCTCGTGCCGCCGACTACGAGCAGCTGCTGGAGCACATCGAGACCGTCGTCGCCGAGGCGCGACGACTCGACATCGGACCCGGCGCGCTCGGCGCCATGATCAGGAAGGCCTATCCATGACCGCCACCGTGCGAACCGTGCTCGTCGCCGCGATCGTCCCGCTGCTCATCGCCGCGGCCGGAGTGATCGCGATCCTCATCGCACTGCCCGAGCTGCCCGACCCGATCGCCGTGCACTGGAACGGCTCCGGACCCGACGGGTCGGGCCCGGTGTGGGTGGCGCTGCTGAGCGTCGGCCTCATACCGATCGCGTTCTCGGCGTTCGCGCTGGCGATCGCCCGCCCCGGCCGGGGCGGGTTCTCATCCCTCAACCAGCGGGCGCTCGCCGCCACCTCGCCCTTCCTCGCGGCGGTGCTCGCCGTCGCGATCGGCGGCAGCGTGGTGCTGCAGCGGGGCATCGCCGACTGGCGGGATGCTCCGGGCATCGGCTGGCTGGTGGTCGCCGGGCTCGCCGGCGGCGTGCTCCTGGCGGTCGCCGGGTGGTTCGTGCTGCCGGACGTCGCACCCGAGGATCCGGCGCCGGCGGTCGAGCCCATGCCGCTGGATGCCGGCCGTCGCGCGGTCTGGACGCAACGCATCCGCCCCGCCCGGTCCGCGGTCGCGGTGCTCGTCGTGGCCGGTGCGATGGTGCTCGGCGCCGCCGTGCTGGTCTGGATCGTCGCGCCGCTCGCGTTCGCCATCGGCTTCACCGCGACGATGGTGCTCATCACTGTCGCGGTGGCCGGCACCCTGCAGTGGCGGGTGACGGCGGGCGAGCAGGGGCTGCGGGTGCGGTCGCTGCTCGGCGTGCCCGACTACCGGGTGCCGCTAGAGGAGATCGCCGAGGTCGGCGTGATCGAGGTGGATGCGATGCGGCAATTCGGGGGCTGGGGCGTGCGCTGGGGCGGCTCGCGCCGCTGGGGCGTCATCACCCGCGCCGGCGAGGCCATCGAGGTGCGTCGCACCGACGGCAGCCGGTTCGTGGTGAGCGCGCCGGAGGCCGGCGAGGGGGCAGCGCTGCTGGCCGCCCTCGCCGGCCGCCGGGTCGGCTAGTCGGCTCGGCGCATCCGGCCGGCCGCGATGGCACCGACCAAGGTGATCG
>DATMVL010000219.1:0-3035 GCA_035563175.1 Rhodoglobus sp.
CAACTTCGCGCTGAACCAGCCGCTCAGCCCGTTCGCGCTCGCCGCCCTCGACCTGCTCGACCCGGCATCCCCGTCCTACGCCCTGGACGCCGTGTCGGTGCTCGAGGCCACCCTCGACGACCCGCGGCCGGTGCTGTCGCAGCAGCAGTTCCTGGCCCGCGGCGAGGCGGTTGCGGCGATGAAGGCCGAGGGCATCGAGTACGACCAGCGCATGGAGCTGCTCGAGCAGGTCACCTGGCCCAAGCCGCTCGAGGAGCTGCTGCAGACCACGTTCGCCACCTACGCCGCGAGCCAGCCCTGGGTGGGCGACTTCGCGCTCAGCCCGAAGTCGGTGGTGCGAGACCTGTACGAGCGGTCGATGACGTTCGCCGACTACGTCGGCTACCTGAGCCTGGCGCGCAGCGAGGGGCTCGTGCTGCGCTACCTCTCCGACGCGTACCGCGCGCTGCGGCAGACCGTGCCCGAGGCGGCGAAGACCGAGGAGCTGCGCGACCTCATCGAGTGGCTCGGCGAGCTCGTGCGCCAGGTCGACTCGAGTCTGCTCGACGAGTGGGAGGCGATGATCAACCCCGCCTCGGCACCGGATGCCGACGTGCTGCCGCCCGCGCCGCCGTCGGTGCTGGACAACTCGAGGGCGTTCCGGGTGCTGGTGCGCAACGAGCTGTTCCGGCGGGTGCAGCTCGTCGCCCGCGAGGACTGGGCGGCGCTCGGCGAGCTCGACGCCGACGCCGGCTGGAGCGCCGACCGCTGGGCCGAGGCGCTCGACCCGTACTTCGACGAGCACGACACGATCGGCACGGGCCCCGATGCGCGCGGCCCGGCCCTGCTGATCATCGACGAGCGCCCCGGGCAGTGGCGGGTACGGCAGATCATCGACGACCCGGCGGGTGACCACGACTGGGGCATCGACGCCGTGGTGGATCTGGCGGCCTCGGCCGAGGAGGGCCGCGCGGTGGTGCGGGTCGCCGCGGTCGGCACACCTGGGCTTTGAGCTGCAGGCCCCGCAGGGTTCGCGGATTCGGTCAACTGCCTGACACGCCGCATCGGGAGCACCGTGCACCGGGGAGTCGCGCTCCTTAACCGAATCCGCGACCCGGGAAGGCCGCGGTCAGAACACGTTGCGGTCGAGGAACGCGTTGCGGAACTTGCCCTCGGGGTCGAGCTCCTGCGCGAGGGCCGCGAAGTCGCCCAGCCGCGGGTAGCGGTCGCGGGCGGGGGCGGCGAACACCTTGCCCCAATGCGGCCGCGCGGCGAACGGCGCCAGCGCCGACTCGAGTTCCGGCAGCAGGGCGGCCACCGCATCCGGTTCGGGCTTCCAGGTGAAGTGGATGCCGACCGCGTCGGTGCCGTACGCGGGGCTCAGCCACAGCGAGTCCTCGCTCATCGTGCGCAGCTCGGTGACGTGCAGGTGCGGGCGGATGCGCTCGCCGAGCTCGCGGACGGCGCGGATCGCGTCGAGCGCGTGCCGGCGCGGCACCAGGTACTCCGACTGGATCTCGTCGCCGACGCTCGGCGTGTGATCCAGCTTGAAGTGGGGCAGGCGGTCGATCCAGGGCCCGGGCACCCCGCCCTGCGGGGTCATGCTGTCGCCCACGAGCCCGCGGTCGATGGCGCTGTCGCCGATGGGCCGGGCGCCGTAGAGCTCCTGCGGGGGCGTCCGCTCGTCCGTCCGCGACTTCATCAGCACGCTGCCGACCTCGTCGCCGGTCCAGGTGGTGAAGACGCTGACGCTGTACGCGCGGCTCACGATGGCGTCGTAGTGCTCGAGCAGCGCGTCCCAGGTGAGGCCGAGGTAGGTGTCCTGGCGCACCTGGAAGCTGGGCTCGATGTCGAGCGTGACCTCCGCGACGACGCCCAGCGCGCCCAGCGAGACCACCGCGCCGTCGAAGCGGTCGTCGACCGGGGCGAGGTCGAGCAGTTCGCCGTCCGCGAGCACCAGCCGCAGTCCGGAGACCGCGCGGGCGAGCACGCCGTTGCGATCGCCCGAGCCGTGGGTGCCGGTCGCGATCGCCCCGGCGACCGAGATGTGCGGCAGCGACGCGAGGTTGCGCAGCGCCCAGCCCTCGCGGTCGAGTGCGCGACCCAGGTCGCCGTATCGCACGCCGCCGCCCACCGTGACGGTCTCGGTCTCGGCGTCGATGCGGATCCCCGGATCCATCCTGGCGAGCGACACGAGCTCCGCCGAATCGGCGAGGTCGTTGAACGCGTGCCGGGTGCCGAGCGCCCGGATGCGCGGCGCCGCCGCCACCGTGCGGCGCAGCTCGTCGAGGGTCCCCGGCTCGTGCAGCGCGGTCGCGGTGTAGTCGTAGGTGCGGGCCCAGGTCGATCCGACGGCGGTCATCACACCATTGTCCTCCGTCGTCCCCGCAAGGCCCCGGACGCTCAGGACCCGTTGCCTAGGATGGCGCTATGACGCGAGCGACCGCCGAGGCGCCGCCCGCGGCGCTGCTGCGGTTCGAGGTAGGCGATCTGGAGCTGGTCGCGCACCGGAACGACGGCCCCGCCGACGGGCCGGTGTTCGTGCTCGTGCACGGCATCGGCGTCTCGAGCCGGTACTTCGGCCCGCTGGTGCCGGCGCTCGCACACCACGGCACGGTGTGGGCGGTCGACCTCCCCGGCCACGGGCGCTCACGCCGCACGGGGCGCGACGTCTCGATCCGTGAGCACGCGCAGGTGCTCGGCGAGTTCCTGCGGCAGGCGGGCCTGCACCGGCCGACCCTCGTCGGGCACTCGATGGGTTCGCAGGTGGTCGCCCAGCTCGCCGTGGACGAGCCCGAGGCGGTCGGCCCCCTCGTGATGATGTCGCCCACCATGCCGCCGGGGGAGCGCAGCTTCCTCAGCGGCGCATGGCGGCTGCTCGCCGACTCGCGCCGCAACCCGCTGCGCACCAACGCGGTCATCGTCAGCGACTACCTCTTCCGGTGCGGTCCGGTGTTCTTCGCGAAGCAGACGCGGCACCTGTTCGGCGACCGTCCGGAGGAGCGGATGCCCGCGGTCCAGGCACCGGTGCTCGTGCTGACCGGTCATGACGACCT